>ONLA01000068.1 GCA_900318495.1 uncultured Eubacteriales bacterium | reverse complement strand
TAACCCTCGGAAGCTTACCGCGCACCTCGTTATAGCTGTCAACAACTTCAATGCAAAATTCTTCGGAGCGCTCGCCGGCGGCTGTGCCGCCAAAAGCCTGAGAGTGTTCTTCTTTATCTTCTTCTTTTTCTTCTTCTTTTTCTTTTTCTTTTTCTTCTTCTTGTATGCGGTCGCTTGCGGTCGTTAGCGGTCGCTTTTTATTCGCTTTTTTTCCGTTGCGGCTGTTTACCTCGCACAGGCGGCTGTAGTTTTCAAAATCGCGTTCAATCTGTTCGGTCAGGATTGTATAAACCATTTTTACTGCTCTGTCAGCGGAAAAATCATATTGAGCATCTCCGTCGGCATAGGCAAAAACAGCCTTAAAAAGCCTTCCGGCTTCCTCGTCGGTCAGCAATTCTATGAGCTTGCGCTTGTCTGTAAATATCTGAAAATATTTTGGTTTTGACATAAATTTAAAAACCCCTTTCACTTATACCCGGGAAAAGGGAAAAAATTGCAGTCAAATACGCAATTTTCAGATTACAATTTTGTAACCTTTATCATCTTTGTGAAATATACACAAAACGCCGCTTTTTTAGCATAGTTTATGAAGCGAAATTTAGGGCACACCCGAAGGTGCGCCCTTTGTTATGCTGAGATATAAAACTGTTATTCAGCCTCTTTGCTGATTACGACGTTGATATAATATTCTCCGCCGTCCTTTGCTTCAACATAGCAGTTGAATACATAATCCTTGTAATCGCCCTCGACCAGCGATTCAAGCTGAGTCTTAACGGATTGCACGTAAGCGGACTTAACCTCGTTGTAGGACTGGGTTTTGTCCGCGTTTTCGGCGGTGTCAAGCGCGATGTCAACGCCCTTTAGCGAAGCGTTTTGCTTCATACCGAGGCTCTGACATTCCGCGGTGATTTCAGCCGCCCAGCGGTTAACGTTGTCGGCGGTGCACAAATCGGCGTGCGGAATTTTGGAGTCGTCGGTGATAGTTTCGTTGCGCTTAACCGTGATGCCGCAGGTTGCCTTGTGTCCGTTTTGAGACGTAACCGTAAGAACGCAGGTGCCGGCGGCTTTTCCTTTAATTTTAATGCCGGTGTTGCTTTTGCCGGTTATCTCGGCGACAGAGCTGCTGCTCAGGCCGGTGCTGCAAATTTTATACATTGCGTCGGCAGGGGTGTAGGTTACGGTGATTTCGGCGGTTTCGCTGACGGTAAGCTCAATATCGGATTCGCTCAGCGAAATTCCCGTGACCTGTTTGGAATTGATTTCGTTGGTTACTCTGTCGGCAATGCTGCCGATGTTCGGGTTGATGTTCGCGCCGCTGATTGTGTCACCGGGAACGTTTTTCGGAGCGGTAGGCGAAACAGTGGCTGCCGGGGTTTGCGCGGGTCTTGCCGGGCTTGTGGCGGACGCGGTGGTTTTCTTTTTCTTGTTGGTTGTTGCTTTTGCAGGCTTTGTCGCCGCGGCGGACTTTGTTACGGGCTGTGTGGTAACCTGAGGCTCGCTCAGGGTTGCGCCCGGACGCGTTTGAGGCTGGGTGCTGCTGCTTTCGCTGCTGTTTGAGCAGCCTGCCGCGCAAAGCGCGCACAAGGCAGCCGCAAGCACAATCACAAAACTGAGTCTTTTCATATATTTACTCCTTCTTAAAAAGCTATAACCCTGTACCTTTTTATGTCGGATTGCTGACAATATTGTTAAGCTTGTTTCTCGGAATTGAGAAAGCCACGTTGTTCGCGTGGTCGCCCACTCTTTCAAGAATAGTGAGCATATCAAGGTAAATTGTGCCGTTTTCGGCGCTGCATTCTCCGCTGTTCATACGGCCGATGTGGTTATACTTATAGCGTTTAACGTGGCTGTCAAGCGAGCTTTCGGTTTCGATAATGCGCTTTGCAAGTTCAAAGTCAACGCTTTGGGCGTTAAACATCGTAAGTCCGTTGTCAATCAGCTTTGTCGCAAGGTCGTCAAGCTTGTGAAGCTCCTCCATTGCCTTGTCGCTGAACTTAACCTTGTTGTCCATCATCTCCTTGGCGTGCTCGGCAATGTTTTCGGCGTGGTCGCCGATTCTTTCAATGTCCTGAATCGCCGAATACATAACACCCATTGTTTTGCGGTCGCTGTCAAGAATGTCAAGACCGTTGATTTTTACGATGTACCGCGTAATCTCGCTTGTCAAAAAGTCAATTACCTTTTCGTTTTTATGTACCTTGTCAATCATTGCCGGGTCGTGCTCAAAGAAAGCGCGCATAGCGTATTTGTAGTTTTTCTGAGCAAGCTCGCCAAGGCGCTTGCACTCGTTTTCAACCGAAAGTACCGCCATCGGAGGCGTGGTGAGAATACGGGTGTCGAGGTAAACGGTTTCCATTTTCTCGCGTTCCTCGTTGAGGTCGGGCAAAATAAGCGTGGTAAGCTTTTCGATGAAGCCCGAAAACGGCAGAAGAATTATGGTAATCGCAATGTTAAAGGCGATGTGGGTTGCCGAAATTTGAGTTGCGAGACCGAACTTTTCAAGCGGGAACATAAGGTTGATAAACGACGTAAACGGCAGGAATATGGTGACCAGCGTCATAATTATCGCGCCGATTGCGCTGATAAGGAAGTTTGCCAGCGCGATTTGCTTTGAGGTGCGGTTTGCGCCCATCGAGCTTAAAATCGCCGCCGAGCAGGCGCCGACGTTAAAGCCGAAGATAATAAACACCGCTTCGTTAAGGTTTTGTATTACGCCTGCCATAGCCAGAGCCATTAAGATTCCGACCGAAGCCGACGAGCTTTGAATTATTCCGGTGAAGATAATTCCCACGAAAAGTCCGAAAAGCGGGAACGAAAGGTCGTCCGCGATGCTGCGGAACGCCGCGCTTTCGCCCATCCACTTCAGGTTGTCGCTCATCAGCGACAGTCCCAAAAACAACATTCCGAAGCCCGCGGCAATCTGACCGTAGTACTTGTGGTTGTTTTTGCGGCTGAACGTGATTACAATCGCGCCGATGAAGATGAAAATAGGAACAAAAGCCTTGATGTCAATCGCCATAAGCAGCGAGGTGACGGTTGTACCGATTTTCGCGCCGAACAAAACGCCGATAGCCTGGCTCAGCTCCATAAGTCCGGCGTTGGCGAAGCCGACAACCATCGCGTCGGTTGCCGAGGAGCTTTGAATAACCGCGGTTACCAGCGTGCCGACAAGCATCGCGGTAAACTTGTTGCCGGTTATTTTTTGAAGAAGAACCCTCAGCTTGCTTCCCGCGGCAAGCTCAAGTCCTTCACCCATGCTTTTCATACCTATCAGGAAAAGTCCGAGACCTCCCAATGCCATGATGATTTTAAGTATTATGCTGTAAGTATCCATAGTGTTCACCTTTGAAGGTTATTGCGGAGATACGCAAAATCAGGCTTTATACAAGGCTGTTTAGCATATTCCACGTTCATTATAACATATATTGTCCGCTTTTTCTACAATTATTCGATAATTATTTTGAATTTTTTGTTTTATGTAATAATTAAACATTATTTGACATATATTATTATGCAACTTGCACCCGCTATGCGTAATTTTAACCAAAAACAGAGGTGTAATTTTCTAAATTAGCGACAAAGTTTTGCTTGACTTTTAACTCTTTAATCTGTTATATTTATAATTAGAAAATTGTCGTAAAAGGGAAGTTTGTGTATGAAAAAGTTATCTTTGTTTATGTGTTTGATTATTGCGGCTTCGGCGGTTTTCGCCGGCTGCGGCTCTTCAGGCGACAAGAGCAGCGAAGGCTCGGCGTCAAGCAGCGCGGCAACAACCGCCGCCAAGGAGGTTAAGACAGGCTACGACGAAACCTCGCCCAAGTCCGCCGAATGGTTTGACGACGCCGTGTTTGTAGGCGACAGCGTAACCGTTATGCTCGACCTTTATTGCGAGCCCAACCCCGACGCGCTCGGCAACGCCCAGTTTATCTGCGCCGGAAGCCTCGGCTACACCAACGCTCAGTGGGATCTTGACGCCGAAGGCAACGTTCACCCGGCATACAAGGGCAAAAATATTCTTGCCGAAACCTGCGCTAAGGTAACAGGCGCTTCAAAGGTGTTTATTATGCTCGGTATGAACGACATCGGAATTTACGGCGCCGACGGAGCAATCGAGGAATGTAAAAAGTTTACCAAAAGGCTGGTTGCCCAGTCCCCCGACGCAAAGCTTTACTTCCAGTCGGTTACCCCGAAAATGGCTTCTCACGAGGACGAGGTTATATATAACGAGCTTATCAGGAATTTTAACAAAAAACTTCAGAGCTTCTGCAGCGAAAACGGATACAAATACCTTGATGTTTACAGCGCCGTGTGCGATGAAAACGGCGCGCTTCCCGAGAAATACTGCGGCGACCCCGAACCCGAGGGTCAGGGTATCCACTTCACCACAGAGGCGTGCAAAATCTGGGTGGATTACCTTAAAAACAACGCTTAACGAAGGGGGAAAAGACAATGAAAAAACTATGCTTGATACTGGCAGCCTTAACCGCCGCACTGCTTTTGTGCTCCTGCGCAGGCTCAAAGGACGCTTCTTCGGCGTCAAAGGCGGAAAACACAAAGACGCTTTCTCAGGTTTTTGACGATATAAAGTCAAAGGTGGAAATCAAGGACTTTAACGAGTTCACAAGCGCGAAAAGCCTTGACCGCTACTACGGTCTTACCGATAAGGATTTTGACGAATTTGCCGGCGGAATCAACAGCACCGGCACCAATCAGGAGGAAATTGTCCTGATTAAAGCCAAGGATCAGGCGGCAGCCGCAAACGTTCAGTCAGCCTTGCAGGGACGCTACGACAACAAAATGGCTCAGAATAAAAACTATAACCCCAAGCAGGCGGAAATGGTTTCCAAGTGCAAGGTCGAAAGCTTCGGGCTTTATGTCACCTTGATTGTGTCGCCCAACGCGGAAAAAATTACGGAAATTTTTAAATCAGACCTCGGTTTGTAAAAAAGAGTCGGCTTAGCCGGCTCTTTTTTT
>ONLA01000012.1 GCA_900318495.1 uncultured Eubacteriales bacterium | reverse complement strand
GAGGAGGAGATGGCTGCTTCATCGCAAGCCGGCTGCGATTACATTCAGGGCTATCTGCTTGCCAGAACCAACCCCGCGGACGAACCGTCTGTAGAACGCAGCATCACATTTTTGTAAAAAACAATATTCATACTAATACCTAATAAAAAGTAGCCAATCTTTGCGGTCTATTTTCCGCAATACTGCGTTGTCGTCCTTGCAAGGCGCCGGCCTTGCCGCGTCTTTCGCCTTGTCTTGCGAAAAATATCCTCGCAAAATATAAGTCTACTTTCTATCAGGAATTAGTATCAACAGGCGTCTGCCGCGCGGAAAACCGTGTAACAGACGCCTGTTTTGTTACTTTATTTTTTGTTACTTTATTAATGAGTTTGAAATTTGCCATTTCCTAATGCTTCTGATATCCTCCGGATAAAATACATACATTCCTATCTGTACGGCTTCTTTTTCGACTCCGAATTCATGGTAACAGTATTCGGGTACAAGGTAATTTGCCGTGCCGTAGAATAATTCATTTTGAACTGTCAGCAGCGCCGCGGCTTTTCCGTCACAGTCCGAAAGCCCGGTGAATTCGTTTGTAAGTGCTTCCGGCGCGGTCATAAGGGCGGATTTTAGGAACGTGTGGTAAATCCGCCTGTTTTCTTCGTCTGAATACCGGAATTCCGGCACGCCTGTTTTTTCATTGAAAAAGCCGCAGCCCGCGAGCTCGTCTCCGCGCTCAAGTACCCACAGCTCTCCGGCGTTTGCCGGCAGGTCAGGCAAAAGGTGAAACAGCTCAACCGCTGCTGTCAGCTCTTCGCCGTCAGCCTTATGAACCGAGAAGCTGTCAAACAGATTTACGAAAAAAAGCAGGAATTCATCCGCTGTTTCCCTTGGCGGACGCGTCTCGCAGCTAACAGGATTCAGCAGCTTTTGATAACTGTCATTCAAATCCTCGGGCATAAGCCGGTGAAACTCCATCGACAGCATACAGTCGTCAATTTCAAATATCAGGCGTTTTTCATCGCCGGTCAGGGCTCTGCCTGTAAAGCCGCGCCAAATTTCGTTCTGTAGCTTTTCCTCAGCCTGCAAATATTGCGGCAGGTCTTTTTTTACCGGGCGTGTAACGTCCGACAAATACGCTTCGCTCGCGTCGTGAAGCAAGCAGCCGAGCGTTACCGTAACGGTCTCATCGCGCAGGTGAGCTTCCCGCGCGCAGGCGAGACTGTGCTGTGCCACGGAATAGAAGGCTTTTGTGTGTCCGTTTCCCCGGCAAATAAGCGACAGCGCGTGCGCGATGTCAAAAATGTCAATATCCTGTTTTTCCGGAGTCATCGGGTCAAAATGCTTTCCCGTAACTGTTGTAATATAGCTCATAACACTGCTCCCGAATTTTTTCGCGGCTGTCAGCCGTTTTGGCGTTTAGGCAATACCGCATAATTCAGGTGTGCGGATTGCCTTAAACAAGCCCCGGTATTAAAAACAGACTGATGACTATGCTTAAAATCATCAGTCTGCAATTTTTACGAATCAAAGAAATTTTTTCCGTCTTCCGTTACAAGTCTTTCCGACTTGGGATACTCAAAGATTTCCGGATTACCGGCATTTGCTTCCAGATATTCCGTGAACTCCGACGCGTACCATTTTGCCATATTCAGATTATGCATAAGATAATGGCCGCAGTTAACCGGAGCGGCGCCGGGCACCTCCGCGGCGTTTTCTACGGACTTGAAGGCGTTTAAAAGTAAGCCGTAAATCTCTTGCGGCAGACGGCTGCCCTTGAGAATAAGGTAAAACCCGGTAAGACAGCCCATAGGTCCCCAGTAGATTATTTCATCCTTCCATTCCGCGTCATTTCTGAGATAAGTAGCGATTATGTGCTCGAGCGAGTGCATCGCCGCCACATCAATCACAGGCTCTCTGTTCGGCTTTTTAAGTCTTATATCATAGGTTGTAACAATACCGTTTTCAACCCGGTCAGCCCGGCTGGTAAAAATACCCGGAACGATTTTGGTGTGATCTACCGAAAAGCTTTGTATCAAATCCATATCGATAGAAAGTAGACTTATATTTTGCGAGGATATTTTTCGCAAGACAAGGCGAAGGACGCGGCAAGGCTGGCGCCTTGCAAGGACGACAACGCAGTATTGTGGAAAATAGACCGCAAAGATTGGCTACTTTTTATTAGGTATTAGTATTAGTCTATCATATAAAAATAAAAATATCAAGCTGAAAAAGCCAGGTATTTGGTGCTGAAAACAGTATTTAACAAATAATTCTTTACAACCTTAATTAAATGTAGTATAATATAGATTAAGCGTAAAACAGGCATTAGTTTGACTGTTTGCAAATAACAAAAGACAAGGAGGGACAATATTCATGATTAGCGGAGCTGAAATCATGGTTAAATGTTTGGAAGCCGAGGGCATTAAGGTCATCTTTGGTTATCCGGGCGCAACAATTTGCCCTTTCTATGATAAAATATACGATTCGGACATCAAGCACATTTTGGTTCGTCAGGAGCAAAACGCGGCACACGCCGCAAGCGGTTACGCGCGCTGCAGCGGCAAGCCGGGAGTGTGCGTCGCAACCTCGGGCCCCGGTGCCACAAACCTTATAACAGGTATAGCTACGGCGTACACCGACTCAATCCCGATGGTGGCAATCACAGGGCAGGTTAAAAGCGATTTGCTCGGCAGGGATGTTTTTCAGGAGGCGGACATCACCGGCGCGTGCGAACCGTTTGTTAAGCACAGCTACATTGTAAATAAAACCGAGGACTTGCCGCGCGTGTTCAGGGAGGCGTTCCACATCGCCTCAACAGGACGGAAGGGTCCCGTACTTATTGACATTCCCATGGATATCCAGGAAAACGAGATTGAGGAGTTTGTTTATCCCGAAAAGGTAAACATCCCGGGCTACAAGCCCAATACAAAAGGTCACGCGATTCAGATAAAAAGAGCCGTCGAGGCAATTAAAAACAGCAAAAGACCGCTTATTGTTTCGGGCGGCGGAGTGTTGCTTTCGGGTGTAAAGCCGAAGTTTCAGAAGTTTGCCGACAACACCAAAATTCCCGTAATTTCTACAATGATGGGAATCGGCGTAATGCCGAGCGACCATGAAATGTACCTCGGTATGCTGGGAACCCACGGCAAGCGCGTTGCCAACCGCGCGCTGTATGAGGCTGATTTGGTTATTGTCTGCGGAGCAAGACTGGGCGACAGGGCTGTTGCCGCGCCTCACCAGATGAGTGAAAACAACACCGTAATCCACATTGACATTGACCCTGCGGAAATCGGCAAAAACGTTAAGACCGAAATTCCGATTGTAGGCGATATGAAAAATGTTATGAATATGCTGATTGATGAAATCGGCGATTATCAGGTTCCGAAGCTTTGGCAGGAAACCGTAAAAACCTGGAAGAAGGAGCTTTTCCGTGTTCCGCCGGTGTTCGACGGCTATGTCGAGCCGCGCACACTTGTAAGCCACCTCAGCTCAATGCTGCGCTCAAAGGCTATTTTGGTAGCCGACGTCGGACAAAACCAAATTTGGTGCGCCAACAACTTCCGCATACGTGAAGGCAGGTTTTTAACCACAGGCGGTATGGGCACAATGGGTTACTCAATCCCGGCGGCAGTGGGCGCAAAGTTTGCCCGCCCGACGCGCGACGTTGTTGTTGTTTGCGGCGACGGTAGCTTTCAAATGAGTATGAACGAGCTTGCTACAATTGCCGGCAATAATCTTGCTATAAAGATAATTATTATGCGTAACCACCGCTTGGGAATGGTGCGTGAGCTTCAGGACAACAACTATAACAAGCGCCACAGCGCCACTATACTTCAGGGCGACCCCGACTTTCTTAAAATTGCCGAGGCTTACGGAATTGACCACGCCGAAGCAAACTCAAACGATGAAGCCGAGGAAATAATTAAAAAGATGGTAAAATCGGACAAGCCGTTTATTCTTGTCTGCAACGTTTACCCCGACACTCCGTCAATTTAATGAGGTGAGATTATGCAGTATACATTGTCAATTCTTGTTGAAAACCAGGCGGGCGTTCTCTCAAAAATCTCGGGTTTGTTTTCGCGCCGGGGATTTAACATCGACTCACTTGCGGTGGGCGTGACAGCCGACCCCGGAATTTCGCGGATAACAATTGTCGCAAACGGCGACGAATATGTGGTTGAGCAGCTTGAAAAGCAGCTTAACAAGGTAATACCCGTAATCAAGGTAAAGCGGCTTACCGAAGGTGAATTTATCAGCCGCGAGCTTATTTTAATTAAGGTTCACTGCGCCGCTTCAAAGCGCGCCGAAATTATAAAAACCGCCGAAATAATGCAGGCTAAAATTGTTGACGCCGCGCCAAGCTGCGTTACGGTTGAGTATTGTGAAACCTCAAGCAGGGTAAAAACTCTTATTGATATGCTCAAGCCTTACGGTATCCGCGAAATTGTGCGCACCGGCACAATCGCGATTGACCGCGGAAATTCCGCTGTTTCGGTTTAATTACGCTTTCTGAAATTTTAAATAATATAATGCCGCTTTGCGGCAAGGAGGAAATTTAATTATGAAAGACTACAGAGAAAACATGAAGGCACCAATTTATTATCAGTCCGATTGTAACCTTGCGCTTCTCGAAGGCAAGACAATCGCTATCATCGGTTACGGCAGCCAGGGTCACGCTCACGCTCTTAACCTTAAAGAGTCAGGCTGCAATGTTATTATCGGACTTTATGAGGGCAGTAAGTCATGGGCAAAGGCAGAAGCTCAGGGCTTTGAGGTTTACACCGCTGCCGACGCTGCCAAAAAAGCAGACATCATTATGATTCTCATCAATGACGAAAAGCAGGCCGCTATGTACAAGAAGGACATCGCTCCCAACCTTGAGGCAGGCAATATGCTTATGTTCGCTCACGGTTTCTCAATCCACTTCGGTCAGATTGTACCTCCCGCTGACGTTGACGTTACAATGATTGCTCCCAAGGGACCCGGTCACACAGTTCGCAGCGAGTATCAGGCAGGCAAGGGCGTTCCGTGTCTTGTTGCCGTAGCTCAGGACGCTACAGGTCAGGCTAAGGATCTTGCTTTGGCTTACGCGCTCGGTATCGGCGGCGCAAGAGCAGGCGTTCTTGAAACAACCTTCAGAACCGAAACAGAAACCGACCTTTTCGGTGAGCAGGCTGTTCTTTGCGGCGGTGTTTGCGCTCTTATGCAGGCAGGCTTTGAAACACTTTGTGAAGCCGGCTACGACCCCAGAAACGCTTACTTTGAGTGTATCCACGAAATGAAGCTCATTGTTGACCTTATTTATCAGTCAGGCTTTGCCGGTATGAGATATTCAATTTCTAACACTGCCGAATACGGCGACTACATCACAGGTCCCAAGATTATCACAGACGAGACCAAGAAGGCTATGAGAAAGGTTCTTGCCGACATTCAGGACGGTTCCTTTGCAAAGGACTTCCTGCTCGATATGTCGCCCGCCGGCGGTCAGGCTCACTTCCGCGCAATGAGAAAGCAGGCTGCCGAAGCTCCTGCCGAGAAGATTGGCGAGGAAGTAAGAAAGCTTTACAGCTGGTCTGACGAGGATAAGCTCATCAACAACTGATTTGATTAATACAGCGCAATGAAGGGGAGGTCTTTGCGGCCTCCCCGTTATGTTACAATAGCTCAGAGGTTTTTATGGACAAAAAAATGCTCAGCCGCATAAACGAGCTGGCTAAAAAGAAAAAGACCGCCGGACTGACCGAAGCCGAGCTTAAAGAGCAAAAGCAGCTCTATAAAATTTATCTCGGCGAAATACGTCAGCAGTTTTCCGCAACGCTCGACAACGTAAGCGTTCAGGAAAAGGACGGCACAGTCCTGCCGTTTAAGCAGGCTTACAAGCATAATGATGAAAAATAATTCAGCGCTTCCGCGTTAAAACGGAGGCGCTGATTTTTATTTGTATTTCAATCTCAGCAGCCGCGAGGTGTAAAGCACGCAGATTACACACACGCCTGTGTCGGCGAGTACGGACATCCACATTGCCGCTAAACCGAGCGCCGCGAGTATGATAACCGCTGCTTTTACCGCAAGCGCGAAGGTGATGTTTGTTTTAACGGTGTTAATTGCTTTGCGCGATATTTTTACGGCGGCCGGCAGATGCTCAAGGGTACCCGAGGACAAAACCATATCGCTTGCCTCGATTGCCGCTTCGCTGCCGAGTCCCATTGCGGTGCCGCAGTCGCTTGCGCTGAGCACCGGCGCGTCGTTTATTCCGTCGCCTACAAAGCATACAGCCTTGCTTTTTTCCTTTAGCGCGTTGATTTCGCTGACCTTATCCGAAGGCATAAGCTCCGCTTTGAATTCGGTGAGTTCAAGCTGAGAAGCTGCTTTTTCGGCGTTTGACCTGCTGTCGCCTGTCAGCATAACAGCGCGCTTTGCTCCGAGCTTTTTGAGCTCGGATATTACGCCCTTGGCTTCCGGTCTTACCCTGTCGCTGACTGAAATCGCGCCGATAAGCTTGTTGTCATAAACCAAAAATACATTGGCGTTTTTTAGTTCGCCGGGTATTTTTTCGCTGACAAATTTATCGTTGCCGCAGCACAGGCGCTTGCCTTTGTATACGGCTGTGATGCCGCTTCCGGCGGTTTCGCTGTAATCGTTGAGCTCGGGAAGGCTTTCGCCTGCGGAGCGTTTAATCGCGAGCGCGATAGGGTGTGAGGAATATCTTTCGCAGGCGGCGGCAAGGCTTAGAATGTCATCATCCGAATAGTCAGAGCATGAATAAACATTTTCAATTTTCAGCCCGCCTGTGGTAAGCGTTCCGGTTTTGTCAAAGGCAAACGCGTCCGCTTTTGCCAGCGCTTCAAGAAACCTTCCGCCTTTTATAAGTACGCCGTGGCTTGAAGCCGAGCCGATTCCGGCGTAGTAGGCGAGAGGTACCGAGATAACAATCGCGCACGGGCACGAAGCCACAAGCACCGTAAGTCCCCGGTAAATCCATTCGCTGAATGTCCCCAAACCGGCAAGCGGCGGAATAACAGCGATAAGCACGGCGATTCCGATTACAATAGGCGTGTAAATTGAGGCGAAGCGCGAAATAAGCTTTTCGTTGGCGCCTTTTTTCGCGGCGGCGTCCTCCACAAGATTCAAAATCCTTGTGGCGGTGCTTTCGCCGAATTCTTTTGTGGTTACAAGGCGCAAAACATGTTCTCCGTTTATCGCGCCGCTCATAACCTCGCTGCCGTCGGTTACGTCAACAGGTACGCTTTCGCCTGTCAGCGCCGAGTTGTCAACGGCGGAGCAGCTGTCTTTAACTATTCCGTCAAGCGGAATACGCTCGTGAGGCTTTACAATAATCTCAGTGCCGGTTTTGACGCTTTCGGCGGCGACTGTTTCCTCGTGCCCGTTGCGGATAATCGTCGCCGTGTCCGGGCGGATTTTGGACAGCTTTTCAATGCTGCGCCGCGAGTTGTCAACGGCAATATCCTCGATAAATTCGCCGATAGCGAATAATATTGAAACCATTGCGCCTTCCGTAAACTCCCCGAGACAAAACGCCGCTATTACCGCGATTGTCATCAGCGTTGTTTCGTCAATTCTGAGCTTTACGGCGTTTTTGACGCCGTGAATAAAGGTGTCATAGCCCGAAAGCACGGCGGCTGCGGCGGAAAGCGCGAACACCGCCCACTGCGTATATTCAGCCTTTACCGCAAGGTGAAGCACCAGCGCGGCGACTCCGAGAACAATTGAAACCGCAAGCAGGATTTTTTGGACTTTACCGCCTTCGCCGTGGTGATGCTCATCGGTTACGGCGTTGTCATCAACAACGTGAACACCGTCCTCAATGCGGTCGCAAATTGCCTGGAGTTCATCAACAACAGCGGTTTTGTCAGAAGAAAAATTCAGCTTTTTTGTAGCAAAGTTGAAGCTGACGTTTTCATATCCCTCGGTTTCGGCTATCTTTTGTTCAATTTTTCCGGCGCAGTGGGCGCAGTTTAAGTTTTCAAGGGTACAGGTGTATTTCATATAATCACTCCAAAACGTGGTCGAGTCCCATCTCGATAATCTTTTTAACGTGGTCGTCGTCCAGAGCGTAATATATTTGTTTGCCTTCGCGGCGGACGCGAACAAGCTTGTTTTGTCTTAATACGCGAAGCTGATGTGAAATTGTGCTTTGCTCCATATTCAGCGCTTCGGCTATCTCCATTACGGGAAGCTCGCCCTCCGACAGCGCGTACATAATGCGCAGCCGTGTTGAGTCGCCGAACACCTTAAACAGGTCGGCAAGCTCAAAAATCAGCTCGGAATCGGGCATAGCCTCAAAAGAAACCTTGTTTTCCATTTTGTCACCTATAAACCATATATTTGAACATATGAATATGTGTTCATTTGATGATTTAATTCTATCACATCTGTTATAAAAAGTCAATGCTTTTTTCAATAATATTGAAGCGTCCGAGGCGTAATTAAATAGCAGAAAGTTTGCTTTTTAATGAAAACTGGTATAAAAAGTTGGCATAAGCTCAAAGCGAGCAAATATGCCAACCTGTTTTAAATTATTGTTCTAAATTATTGTTCCTCCGCCTACAACATAATCGCCGTCGTAAAGCACAACCGCCTGTCCTTTTGAAATTGCCCTTTGAGGCTCGTCAAAAACAACACTGATTGTGTTTTCGTCAAGCTGTGTTACCGTGGCAGGCTGTTCACTCTGATTGTACCGCACGCGCGCCTTTACGCGCATTGGCTCTTTTATTTCGGAAACAGAAATTAAATTTATGTCCTTAGCAATCAGTTCGCGCGAAAACAGCGCTTCATTTTTGCAAAGCACAACCTTGTTTTCCTCAAGGTTCTTTTCCTTTACATACATCGGGAACGGCAGGGCAAGTCCCAAGCCCTTGCGCTGACCTACCGTGTAGCGGATAATTCCCTTGTGTTCGCCCAGCACCTTGCCGGTTTCGTCAACAAAGTCGCCGTTAGGATAAGCCTTGCCGGTGTAGTGCTCAATAAACGCGGCGTAGTCGCCGTCAGGCACAAAGCAAATATCCTGGCTGTCGTGCTTGCCGGCGTTGATTAACCCAAGCTTTTCCGCAAGCGCTCTTACCTCGTCCTTTGTCATTCCGCCAAGCGGAAAGTATGTTTTTTTAAGCTGTGCCTGTGTAAGCGAATAAAGCACATAGCTTTGGTCTTTACTTAAATCCGCGGCTTTTTTCAAAAGATATCTTCCCGTTGCTTCGTCATATTCCACCGAGGCATAATGACCGGTTACCACAATGTCAAAATCAAGCTCTTCGGCGCGGCGCATAAGCTTCTCGAATTTTATGTACCGATTGCAGTCAATGCACGGATTCGGCGTTCTGCCCTGTTCATAAGCGTCTATAAAACGCGCTATTACGTTTTCCTTAAAGCTGTCCTTAAAGTTGTAAACGAAGTAGGGAATTCCGATGCTGCGGCATACCTGACGCGCGTCCTCAATGTCGTCAAGCGAACAGCACGCCTTGTCCTTCGGCTCGTTTATGTCGTCGTTGTCAAACAGCTTCAGCGTTATTCCGGTGCAGTCAAAGCCCTGTTCGCTGCACAGGTACGCGGCAATTGAGCTGTCAACGCCTCCGCTCATTGCGATTAATGCTCTTTTATTCTCCAAGTCGAATCATCTCGTCAATACATTTTCTGGCGTCGGTAATTGTCTTTTCATCAAGCAGAATTTCCTCGCCGCCGTTGCCGCAAAGGCAGTTGTACACGTCAACAAGCGTTGTCGCTTTCATATTTGGGCAAATAAGCTTGAGCGAAAGAATGTGGAAGGTTTTGTCGGGGCACATATACTGCAAATGCTCGGCAATGCTTATTTCGGTGCCGATGATAAACTCTTTTTTATCTGATTTTACCGCGTAGTCCATTATGCCGGAGGTTGAACCGATGTAGTCGGCAAGCGCGCAAACCTCGGGCACACATTCAGGGTGAACCAGAAGCTCCGCTTCGGGATATTTTTCCTGCATTGCCTTTACCTCGCCGGGATTAACACAGGCGTGAATCGGACAGCCGCCGTTTAAAAGCTTGATGTTCTTGTCCGGGCACTGCTTTGCCACATAAGAGCCGAGGTTGCAGTCCGGTATAAAAAGAATGTCTTTGTTTTCAATATTGTTTACAATTTTTACCGCGGACGAGCTTGTTACGCACACGTCGCAAATTGTTTTTAAATCGGCGGTTGTGTTTATGTACGCCACAACGGTGTGGTTTGGATATTTTTCCTTAACCTGGGAAATAAGCTGCTTGTCCATCTGGTCAGCCATTGCGCAGCCCGCAATCGGCTGGGCAAGGTAAACCTTTTTGTCAGGCGACAGAATCTTGCAGGTTTCCGCCATAAAGCGTACGCCGCACATTAAAATATTTTTATTGCCTGCCTTTGAAGCGTCAACGCTGAGCTTGTAGCTGTCGCCGGTATAATCGGCAATTTCACATATTTCGCGCGCGACATAGCTGTGCGCCAAAATACAAACGTCATTTTGCTTTTTCAGTTCTAAAATTTTTCTTTGAAGGTCTGATACGTTCATATCAAAAATCCTTTCCGCTTTTTTAATTAATTATACAATTAATGCTTTGTTTTTTCAATAGAAACCGACCTGTATACTATGTATTTGTATACTTTGACAATAAATCGACTTTTTTTCTGTAGGTTTTTACAATAATATAAATTAAAAATAACTCTTTACAAATTGAAATAAATATGTTATAATTTTATCACAAATTCAGTTTTATCTTTATCTGTAAAATAGTTTTAGGAGGAATGATTTCCAATGAAAAAGTTAGTTATTGCTGTTACTGCCGCTATGTTAATGATTTTTTCGGCAGTTCCTGCTTTTGCCACTTGTGTAAACAGTCCTGACTGCAAAACAGTTAACAGCCCGGTTGCAAAGCCTCCGTGCGGCACAACAACTAAGGAGTGTATTGCACCGAAAACAGGCATTGACAACACAATGCTCTATGTTATTATCGGCTTATCCGCACTCGCTTGCGGTACATCTGCAGTGGCGCTGGCAAAAACTTCTAAGACTTCCAAGAAATAATATTTGAAGCAGAAGCCTCTGTTATGCAGGGGCTTTTTTTGTTGAGCAGTCTTTTTAATTTTTCGGAGGTGAAGGAATGAAAAGAAAGAAAAACGCGGTGCTTATTTCAATTCTTGTTGTATCCGCGCTTGTACTCGTCGCCGCAATTGGCTATCTTATTTTTGAGATGATTAATATTATGAGCGCCAAGAACGAAAACGATGCGCTTGCCGCCTCGTTTGCCGGAAATTTAAGCGACGAGGATTACACCGGGCATCTGCAAAACAACGGCCCCACTACTCCCGAACAGATTGACCACACTGTCGCGGAAAGGGTTACCAATATTGATAATCCGGTTTCTTTTGAGGAGCTAAGGGCAATTAACCCGGATGTTTACGCGTGGATTTATATTCCCGACACTAACATCAATTATCCGGTGCTTCAAAGCCCGAGCGACGATAACTTTTATTTGTCGCATAATGTTTATAAGAGCTACAGCTTCCCCGGCGCGATTTATTCGCAGAAGTCATACAACAAGACCGACTGGTCCGACAGGGTGACTGTACTCTACGGTCATAATATGGCGAGCGGCGCTATGTTTGCCAATCTTCATAAATTTGAGGACAAGTCGTTTTTTGATTCTCATCCTTATATTTATATTTACGGAGAAAACAGAAAACTGGTCTATCAGGTTGTTTCGGCGTACGCATATGATGATATTCATATTCTTAACTCATATGATTTCAGTGATGATAAGGTATTTAAGAGTTGGCTTGAAGACGCTAAAAATCCGCACTCAATGAACAGCAATGTCAGAAGCGGCGTTCAATTGGATTTAAAGAGTAAAATGTTGGTATTAAGCACATGTCCTAACAACAGTTCCGGACGCTTTCTTGTACAGGGGGTTCTTGTGAAAGATGAGCAAACCAAGCAGTAATGAGTTTGATAACACAAAAGACACAAATGAAATTACAGAGGGTATATATTTAAAGGGAGAAAGAACTCCTGTTGAATATGATCGGGAAGCGGAAAATACCGTAACCGAGGGTATATATTTAAAGGGAGAAAGAACTCCTGTTGAACATGATCCGGTAGAGGAAAATACCGTAACCGAAGGAATAGTGTTTGCCGGCAAAAAGAAATCAGAGGTTGAACGTGATCCCGTTCCCGAGCAGCCCCTTCCGGAAATAGTGCGTTCAACACGCAGCAGCTCCCTTTCAAGACACAAGCACAGCTCATCGCACGGCAGTTCCGAACACCACAGGGACAGCGCACTTTACGAGGGCGGAAAGAAAACAGTTGAGCGCGATCCCGTTCCCAAGCAGCCTCTTCCGGAAATAGTGCGTTCCACGCGCAGCAGCTCTTTTTCAAGACACAAGCACAGGTCGTCACACGGCAGTTCCTCACACAGAGAAGACAGCGTCCTTTACGAGGGCGGAAAGAAAACGGTTGAGCGCGATCCCGTATCTGTCAAGGATGAAGCCAAAGATTATATTTTCCTTAATCCGAGGCGAAAAAAACATCATCACCACAGTTCCTCGCATCATCACAGCAGCTCCTCCGGTTCTTCACATCACAGCAGTTCGCTTGTTTCTTCAACCCGAAGCAGCTCTCACCACCATCATCACCGTCACAGATGGAAAAGAATGCAGACGTGGAAGAAAGCGCTGATTATTACTGTCAGCGCCCTGCTCGTGATTACTATCGCGTTATTCGGAACCTTTATGATTCTTGTCTTAAACGGTCAGGGAGATTTGTTTTCCGACAAGTTCAACATCACAGCGCCGAATGGCGTGGATGTTTCCGACGGCGGACGCGAGGTGTTTTATAACGGACACAAATACAGGCTTAACGAAAGCGTTACCAATTTGCTTTTAATGGGCGTGGATAAGGAAAACATCGAAGAAAAAACAGAAAACGGAATGCAGGGACAGGCTGACGTAATCGTTGTAATGGCTTATGATACCAAAAACAAAAAAATTACGATGATTAATATTCCGCGTGACCTTATGACCGATGTTCCGATGTATACCGCAAGCGGCGAATATACAAAAACCGAAAAGCAGCAGATTTGTCTTGCCTACGCTTACGGAGACGGCAAGGACAGAAGCTGCGAGTGTATGGTAAATGTTGTTCAAAGACTCTTTTACAATATGCCCGTTAAAACCTATTTCGCGTTGGATTTGGACGGAATAGTGGCTCTTAACGACAGCATAGGCGGTGTTGACGTTGTTTCCCCGGAAACAATCGACAAGTTTGTTAAAGGTCAAAACTATCATCTTTTGGGCGATATGGCGGAAAGCTTTGTAAGAACCAGAAGGCACGACACAGCGGAAGCAAACCTTTTGCGTAATGAGCGCCAAAAGGTTTACGCGAATTCTTTTATTAATAAAATGCTGTATGCCACAAGGAGAAACATTTCAACTCCCGTAAATGTATTTAACGCTTCATCGCCGTATTCCGCGACAAATCTTAACGCCGCAAAGGTTTCCTACCTTGCGAAGGAAATGGTAATGGGCGGAAATCCTGTAAGGGAAAGTACTACAATTGAGGGAACTACATCGCTTAACGGAGACCATGCCGAGTTTAAGCTGAAGGAAAAAGAGTTCTACGAGCTTGTCCTTAAGGTTTATTACGAAATGGTAAGTTGATACATAACAAAGAAGGCTGTTGCGTTTGCACAGCCTTTTATTAGATAATAGTATTAAAGTGTAATCTGATCAAATTCATAGAGCGCTTCGTTAACCTGAAATATATCATAAATCCTGTTTTGAATACAGTATTCAATAATAATGTCAAACTTGCTGCTGTGAGAAAGCGCGAAGCCCGCTTTTGTCAGCAGCTCTTTTGTTTCATCAAGATTCAGCTCAAGCGCGAGCGCAAACGCCACGGCGGTTGCCTTGCTCGGCTTGTAATTTTGCTGACTTCTGATTTTTGAAAAAAGCTTGCGGTCGCGGCCGGCTTTTTTGTAGCACTGCGCGTCGCTTATATTCTTTTCGTCAATTTTGCGGAACAGCATTTCCGCAAAGCTTTCGTCAATGTTTTTCAGCCTTTCGCTGAGGGGCTGCGGAGCCGCGTACATTGGCTGACAGCTTGCTTCAGCGCAAGTAAAATCATCTCTTTCGCGGGGCGCCCGAGCGGACTCATAAACACCGGCTTTTTCAGGAGCTGTGTTGAACGGCCGGGCTGTTTTTCCTTTTCCGGCTTTAAATACAGGGATTTCAGCGGTTATTTCCTCCGGAACACCGTCGCCTGACTGTTCTTCGGTTACAGCGTCGATATACCGCTTTAAATCAACCAAAACTTCGGCGTCAAGATTTTTGCGCCTTCTATTAAAAAACATAAGCTACCTCAAACGGGTGCAGGGCTTGGAAAACCAAACCCTGCTTTTTTTATAATTATTGTAACGCGGCAATGGCAGCTTCAATAAGAGCGATTTGTTCGCGCTCTTTTTCAGCCTGACCTTTTACCTTTTCAATTACAGCGGCAGGAGCCTTTGATACAAAGCCCTGATTGTTCAGCTTGCCTTCGCTCTGGGCAAGCCTTTTTTGAACCTGAGCAAGCTCCTTGTTAAGGCGTGCAAGCTCGGCTTCCTTGTCAACAAGCTCTTCCATCGGGATATAGATTTTTGCGTCGGCGGTAACTACCGTAACCGCTCCTTCAATGTCAAAGCTGTCCGCAACCTCGACCTCGCTTGCGGAGGCGAGTTTGATAATGAACGCCGCGCCGTCCTCGAAGGTTTTCGGGAACTTTGTGGCTATATAAACCTTTGCCTTGCGTGAAGGCGGAACGTTCATTTCGTTTCTGCGGTTGCGAATTGCGCGAATCGCGTCCATAACGCGGCGCATTTCGGCGGCAGCCTCGGGGAAGTCAAGCTCAGGCTTAAAGCCCGGATAATCGCAGAGCATTACGGTTTCGCCTTCGTGAGGAATGGTCTGCCAGATTTCTTCGGTAACATACGGCATAAACGGATGTAGCAGGCGGAGAATTTGGTCGAGAACATAAAGCAGAACCTGACGGGCGTTTTGCGCGTCCTCGCCGTCGCTTTGCAGCCTTGCCTTTACAAGCTCAATATACCAGTCGCAGTAGCAGTCCCAGATAAATTCATAAACCTTTTGAACCGCAATGCCAAGCTCAAATTTATCAAGGTTTTCGTTAACCTCGCGCGCAACCGTGTTTAATGTGGACAAAATCCACTTGTCCTCGGTGGTGAGTGATGAAGGAATTTCGTTTTTAACGTCGTAATCGTCGATGTTCATATGAACATAACGCGACGCGTTCCAAAGCTTGTTCGCAAAGTTGGAGCAAGCTTCAATTCTCTTTTCGGAGTAACGGATGTCGTTGCCCGGCGAGTTACCTGTGACAAGCAGGAATCTGAGCGCGTCGGCGCCGTATTTTTCGATAACCTCAAGCGGATCCACACCGTTGCCGAGTGATTTTGACATCTTTCTGCCAAGCTCATCGCGCACAATTCCGTGAATAAAAACGGTATCAAACGGAGCTTTGCCTGTGTGCTCAATTGCGGAGAATATCATTCTCGCAACCCAGAAAAAGATAATATCATAACCTGTAACCAGGGTAGAGGTGGGGTAGAAGTACTTTAATTCTTCGGTATCCTGCGGCCAGCCCAGAGTTGAGAACGGCCACAGCGCGGAGCTGAACCAGGTGTCAAGGGTATCGGCGTCCTGAGTAAGCTTCGTACAGCCGCAGTGACAGCAGCTTTCGGGCATTTCCTTCGCAACGGTAACCTCGCCGCATTCGTCGCAGTAATATGCCGGGATTCTGTGACCCCACCAAAGCTGACGGGAAATACACCAATCCTTGATGTTTTCCATCCAGTGGAAGTATACCTTTTCAAAACGCTCGGGAATAAACCTTGTGTCGCCGTCCTTAACCGCCTTGATGGCAGGCTTTGCGAGCGGCTCCATCTTAACAAACCACTGCTTGCTTACCATAGGCTCAATTGTAGTGTGGCAGCGGTAGCAGGTGCCTACGTCGTGGGTGTGAGGCTTAACCTCCTTCAAAATGCCGAGAGCTTCAAGGTCTGCCACAACGGCTTTTCTTGCTTCGGCGGTAGTCATACCGGCGTATTTTCCGCAGTCCAGAACCTCAGGCTCGTTTTCGGCAAGGCCGCCCTTTGCCTTAAGCTCCTCGTAACGCGCAACGTCCCCGGCTCCTGTCATATGACCGTCATATGTGAATACGCGTACAATCGGCAGACTGCAGCGCTGACCAACCTCATAGTCGTTGGGGTCGTGCGCCGGAGTAATCTTAACAACGCCGGTGCCTTTTTCCATATCGGCGTGGTCGTCGCAGACAATCGGAATTTCCTTATTAATAAGCGGCAGAATAACATGGCAGCCGTGAAGGTGCTTGTAACGCTCGTCGTCCTTGTTAATGGCAACAGCCGTATCGCCGAGCATGGTTTCGGGACGTGTAGTGGCGATTTCAAGCATTTCGCCGGTTTCCTTAACCTTGTAAAGAATGTGCCAGAAGTGACCCTGCTGCTCCTCGTATTCAACCTCGGCGTCGGAAATAGAGGTGTTGCAGTGCGGACACCAGTTTACCATACGGTTGCCGCGGTAAATTTTGCCGTCGTTGTAAAGCTTTACAAAAACCTCCTTTACGGCGTCCGAGCAGCCCTCGTCCATGGTAAAGCGCTCGCGTTCCCAGTCGCAGCTTACGCCCAGCTTGCGAAGCTGGCGCGTGATTCTTCCGCCGTACTCGCGCTTCCATTCCCAGGCGCGTTCAAGGAACTTTTCGCGTCCCAAATCGTCCTTGGATATACCTTCCTTGCGCATAGCCTCAACAATTTTTGCTTCTGTGGCAATCGAGGCGTGGTCTGTGCCGGGCAGCCAAAGCGCACTGTAGCCTGACATTCTTTTCCAGCGGATTAAAATGTCCTGTAAGGTTTCGTCAAGCGCGTGGCCGATATGCAGCTGACCTGTTATGTTAGGCGGCGGCATTACAATTGTGTACGGTTTTTTATCCTTGTCAACTTCGGCGTGAAAGTAATTGCCCTTTATCCAGAAGTCGTAAATTTTGTCCTCAAATTCGGACGGCTGATAGGATTTTGCAAGCTCCTTTGCCATAAAATCGCTCCTTTATTTAACTGATTTGCATACCTTAATATTATCTCACCGAATGTGAATTTTGTCAATGTTTTATTGATAATATCAATTCAAAGCAGAAAAATTAGGTGTTGACAAATTACGAAACCGTTATATAATAAAAGTATAGGTTGTCTTCGGGGCGGAGTGAAATTCTCCACCGGTGGTATAGTCCACGAACAGGCGTTTTGCCTGCCGAGCCTGTGAAATTCAGGCACCGACGGTTAAAGTCCGGATGAAAGAAGAAGCGAACGGAAAGCCGCGCGCGGTTTTTTCGTATATACGCAGACGTTTCCCGTTGCTAATGGCAGCGGGATTTTTGTTTTCGGAGACTCCTTACAAATTTTAGGGAGGTCATATTTATGACAAAATCATCAAACATCAAAAACCTTGCGGCAATGGCAATTCTTGCCGCGCTTGCGGTCGCGGCGGATATCTTTTTAAGAATTCCCGGAATCGGCGGCTTTCTCACCTATGAGCCAAAGGATGTTGTGCTGACAATCGGCGCGTTCATTTTCGGACCGGTTGCCGGAATAATAATGTCGCTTGTTGTTTGCTTTGTGGAAATGATTACGGTAAGCTCAACGGGTCCCATAGGCCTTTTAATGAACTTCCTTTCCTCGGGTATGTTTGTGGGAGTCGCTTCGGTAATTTATTTCCGCAAAAAAACAATGTCGCGCGCTATTACAGGCCTTGTTTCGGCGGTTATTTCAATGACTGCCGTAATGCTTTTGTGGAATTATATTGTAACTCCTATGTATATGGGCGTAACGCGCGAACAGGTGCTTGCGATGTTTGTGCCGCTTCTTATTCCGTTTAACCTGCTTAAAGCGTCGCTTAACGCCGCGCTTGTGCTGCTGCTGTACAAGGGCGTAGTAACCGCGCTGCGAAAGTCGGGGCTTGTGCCCAAGCGCGAAACAAGCGGCAGCGGCAACAAGCGCACAAACACAATTTTGGTTGTTGTTGTTTCGGCAGTGGCGGTAATTACCCTGATGCTTGTAATGCTGATTTTTGCAAAAATAATATAGCATATTGACATTAAGGGATAATCTGTTATAATATTAAGAGTAAGCTAATGCTTATACTAAGCGTTTAAACGACAATTAGTATTAATTACAGAGTAGAAGACTGCGCGTGAAGTGTTTTGCGGACGGGGAGTTGCCGCAAAAACGAAAGAGTTTATCTGCGGTGCAGACTTCGCATCCCGCTGTTTATACGGAATTTTTGCGGGCAGTTTTGTACTGTCCGCTTTTTGTTCTCAGCGGTGACTATATTACTAAAATGGGGTATGAGTTATGTTGGGTAAATTAAAACAGTCGCTTTATGAGTTTAAAAGCGTTTATTCGCTGGCGGTAATCGCTATGCTGCTCGCTTTAAGGGTTGTACTGGGAATCTTCGCGAACCTTACCTTGCCGGCGTTCGGAAATATGGTCAAGCTCAGCCCGGCGTTTTTGCCGATTGCGATTGCGGGCTCGCTTTTCGGACCTTTTGCCGGCGGACTTGTGGGCGCGCTGGGCGACGTTATTTCATTTATGGTTGCTCCTACAGGCGGAATGTTCTTCCCGGGGTTTACTATAAGCGGCTTTTTGACAGGCGTAATTTACGGCTTTGCGTTTTATAAAAATCAAATCACGCTTCCGCGCGTTATTATTGCTTGGGTAATTAATATGCTTGCCGTGGAAACATTTTTGGCGGCGTACTGGCTGTGGGTATTAAACGGCTATTCCGCCGATTACATAGTTTATCTTTCGGCAAGATTTATCAGCGTGGCAATTAAATGTATTCCGGAAATTCTGCTGATTTACTTTATCGGCGGACTTGCGGCAAAAATAAAGCTAAACAAAAAGGCGGCTCGTTAAGAGCCGCTCTTTTTATTAGGTATTATTATACTTCATTGTGAATTCAGCTTTGTGCGCGTTGTCGTACACCCTGCACGGAGTGTTCAGGTCAAGGTAAGCCACGTCGTGGTGCGGAACCTGTTTTTCCTTTGACGGAGGGGTCATATAATCGCCGAAAACCATGGTAAGGTACTCGTCGTAGCCCTTCATACACGGCATTTCCAATCCCTCAAAGGTTACGGTGTCAGTGCCCTCATATATCCGCTTGGGGTATTCCATCTTCATCCAGTGCGGCCCGGAGCAAAGCTCGGTGACGCACTTGTTTTCGCTGAGCTTGTATTTGCTCATTTGGCGTTCGCAGAAGCGCCAAATTTTGCGGCGGATTTTATCTCCGCGAAAAATCCCGAGCAAAACCTTACTTCCGAAGCCCAACAGACCTCCGTGGTTTTCGGGTACGATCTGAGCCAAAAACAGGGAGTAGAGCATTGTCCAGACAAACTGCATTTTACGCGCGAACCTGCCGTCGGGGCAAACGTCAAGCGGAAAAACATCAAGCACCAGGCCGTGGGGAATGTCAACCTTTGTTTGGTTAGCCTTGACCATGGTGTAGCTTGTGTCGGTTATGGTTATAAAAATATTGCCTGTAAAAACCTCGTCATCGGTTTTAAGCAGACGGAAACGCCCGTCGGCGTGCTGTTCCTTCCACAGCTTGGGAAGCTTTTCATAGTCCTCTCGCGGAAGCATAACGTCAACGTCATCGTCCCACGGCACAAAGCCTCCGTTTCTGAGCGCACCGATTAAGCCGCCGCCTATTAAGTAAAAGGTTAGGTTGTTTTTTTGGCAAAAGTCGCGGAAGTACCGCAGCATATCGAGCTGTTTAAGCTGAAGCTCACGCAGCAGCCCGGGTGTAAGTTTTACAATATCACTCATATTATCCTCAAAAATATCCGAAAATCAAAAAGCAGATACCCATCAGCACAGGCTGGTGGACAATGTAAATTAACAGCGAATGGCGCCCGGTAAAGGCAAGGGGCGGAATACTGAATTTAAAAAAGCCTTCCGCTTTATACCGCGCAACCGCTCTCCACAAAAAGAATCCGAAAATGAACAGGAAAAGCCACGGAAACAGCGGGAAATAATCCGAGGAAACAAATCCTTTCGGCAAAAATCCGAAAAACGCGGTAAAATGATTTTGATACCAAAATCGCGGAAGCTCGAGCAGCCTCAGCTTAAAAAATCCGGCGTATCCGTCAGGTACGCCGTACAGCGCCGCGAAAATCAACAGCGAAGCCGCAGCGCCAATCAAAGGGTGAATCCTTTCAAGCAGCTTTCTCAAAGCTTGGGTAATGAGCATTGAAGCTCCGATGCAGGTTAAAACGCCGAACCATATCGCAAAGCCCGGAACGGCAATCAGCGTGACAACCGTCATCAACACGCCGCACGCGCTCACAATCAGTCCGCGCCTGTATCCGCGGCTTGAAAAATTAAGCGAAATTCCGGAAATTATTATAAAGGAACAGCAAATAAACCTTTCCCAAACAACTGCCGCCGGTGAGTACATCCATAGGGTGTTAAAACCGTAGATGTGAAAAATATCGAAGCATAAGTGATAGGCAACCATATTTAATATTGAAAATCCGCGCAGGGTATCAATTAAACCGTAACGCGGTTTTTTAGTTTTATATGAATCCATAGCTTATACCGCCGTACGTCAGTGCTGTATGGTGTTTTCTTTTATTTTACGCTTTACGTCCTCAATATGCTGCTTTGCGCCGCTGTTTTTTATTTTGCGCTTCCAAAACGGAATATCAATAAGACCGACAATTGTGCCTATTCCGTAGGAAACGTGCAGCAGCGGAAAAATAAACGGCAGCGCCAAAAACTGCGGCTGAATGTTTTTCATCGTAAAGCAGCTTACGGAGTTTACAAAGTCAAACATTCCGTACAGCGCAAGGAAGATGTACAGCATCATCGGCTGACCGAGAAACGCCAAAATTGAGCAGATAACAATCGCGATTACAAACAAAAACGGCGCAAAGTGGAAGTATGAAAGGCAGCCGGGACAAACCGAAACGGTAAGACCTATCCATTTTCCGTTAGCGTATTTTTGGCGAACCATATTTTTTAATGTGTTTCGCGAATGCTGGTACGAAATAATGTCGGGACAACAGCACATTTTGTAGCCTGCCTGGCGTATTCTGTAGTGAAACTCGTTGTCCTCGGTGCGTCCCAAATCCTCATTAAAGCCTCCGATTTTGGCAACTACCTCACGCTTGTAGCACGCGTGAAAAAGGCTGTCCATATATTCCTTTTCGGTTGCGGGACGGCGGTAACCGGCAATCGAGCTGCCGAAAAGCGAATCCTCGGCGGCAAGCAGCGTAAGCTTCCAGGAGCTTACGTTTGAGCTGATGTTGGGACGTCCGCCACCCACAACATTTTCGCCCTGACGAATGTTGTAAACGTTTCGTGAAACAAAGTTAACCGGAATTCGCGCGTGGGCGTCAACACGGATAATCAAATCTCCCGTTGCGGTGCTAAGCGCGGCGTTCCACGAAAAAGCCTGGTTGTGCTTTTCGCAGGTTACGATTTTTACATCAAGAAAACCGTAGTCGGTATTCTTAAATTCTTCCATTTTTTCATGGGTGGCGTCGGTTGACATACTGTCAACAAACACAACCTCGATTTTTTCGTGGGGATACTCCTGAAGCGAAATATCCTTAAACAGTCCGTCAATGGCATTTGCCTCGTTGTAGGCAATCATGCAAAGAGAAACTACCATATAAACCTCCGTTGGAGAATAATCATTGCTTTTCGGCTTCCAGCAGCAGATAAACCTCGTTTACCGAAGCTGTAATAAAGTACGGAACCGTGTACATAGCCGGAACAACGAAAAAACAAAGCAAAAACCATCCGATGAATCCGCAGAAAAGGCTTAAAGCCTTGGCAAAATGCCTGAACACAAACGGCAAAAGCAGTACGGTACAGCCAAACGCGCCTCGTTCGGGTTCAAGCGAATATACAATCAGTTGAAAATGCACGAACAAAAAGTATGTCAAAATATAAATTATAACGCTTACAATCAAAGCCGCAATCAATATTGACGCGGTTTCGGGCGGCAAATCGCTGTCGCCGAGATTGGCGGAAAGAAGCCTTGAAGCGTATCCGTAAGCGTCGGCAAGCCTTGTCACAAACAGGAAAACCCAGCCCGTAATCAGGTTGAACAGCAAAGTTTTAAAGTACAGTCTCGGCGTTGTGAAATAATAAAACATTTCGCTTGCAAAGGTTTCACGGTTCTTTACAAGGTTCGCGCTCAGCCTTACCGCGCCGTTTATCAGCGGCGATAAAAACACTAAGCACAAATAGCTTGCCAGCACAACCAGAATTGTCGCCGGTTCCCAAATGTTATAAAATTTGCCGTCGCTGTCAATCTGGTCAAGGGCGAGCAGGGCAAAGCTTTGTATATAGTACGCCGTCATAAAGGTCAGCATAACAATAACCCAACCGGTAATAACAGGAACCCAGTTGCCCCTGAGCAGCAGGCGCGCCTGATTTTTAATTAATGCGTTCTTACTCATAATATAATTCCGTTTCTGTTTTAATTATTCGCAGGTGAAAAGCCTGTACATCGCTTCAAGGCAAATTTGAGCGTGAAGGAAAAATTTTTCTCTGTCAACGCTTTCGTCGGCGTTGTGCATATTAACAATATCGTCCTTGAACGCGGGACCAAACGCCACGCCCCTGCCCTTTAGCTTGCGAGCGTATGTACCGCCGCCTGTTGAATACAGACCGGGCTTTTCGCCGGTTACGCTTTCATATGCGCTGCTTAAAATTTTAATCAGGTCGGAGTCGTCCTCAACATACAGCGGCGGCTCGTGATGAATAAGCTTTACCGAAATTCCGCTGCGCTCGGCAACGGTGCGGAGCTTTCTCAAAACGTAGTTGCCGCTTACGGTCACCGGGTAGCGGATGTCAAGCCGGGCGCCGGCGGTATTGTCCTCAATGTTAACAATGCCGAGGTTAACCGTAAGAGCACCCGACACATCGTCGCTCATTTTGATTCCGAGCGACCTTCCGTTGGTTTCATTGTTGATTGCGTAGTCAATAAAGCTGCAAAGCGAACCGATGTCCTCAACGTCATAAGCGTGGGAAATCAGGTCAATAAGCAGTGCCGCGGCGTTTTTGCCTTTTTCGGGCTCGCACGCGTGCGCAGCCTTTCCGCGGCTTATAATCATAAGTCCGTCAATGGTGTAGTTAAACTCAAAATCACCGTCGCTTGCGTCCGCAAGGCGCATAAGGGTTTGCTCGTCATAGCCTGACGAATCAAGCATAACATAAGCAATGTCGGGCACGGCGTTAATCGCTTTGCCTGAATGAAACTGGCTTAAAACCTTTGCTTCGTTTGTTTGCGTGCTTATCTCCAAGTGAAGTATTCCCTTTTCGGCGCGGCAAATTCCGTAATCGCTGTCGGGCGTAAACGCCATATCCGGAAGCGGCTGCTTTGAAAAATACTCGTCCATATCGGTCATACCGGTTTCTTCGGCAATGCCGTAGATAACTCTCAGGCGGTTGTTTCCCTTCACGCCTGCCTCTTTCAGCGCGCGCAGGCAGTAAAGATTTACCATAGAAGCGCCTTTGTCGTCGATTATTCCCCTTCCGTACAGCCTGCCGCCGCGTTCCGTAAGGGCATACGGGTTAACGCTCCAGTTGTTTCCGGCAGGAACAACGTCAAGGTGCGACAGCACCGCGCAGTCCTTTCCGCCTTCGCCGAGGGTAATGTGAGCGCATTTTTCGCCGGTGCGTTCGCCGTGAAGTCCGAAATCGGCGGCACGCTTCAGCATAAATTCCATAGCCTTAACACATTCTCCGCCTTGGGTTCCGTCAATGGATTCAAGGCTTAAAAGCATATTTAAATCGCGCAAAAGCTCGTCTTTGTATTTTAATATATTATCGCCGAATAACATATTACATTTCTCCGTTTCTCTTGTTTTTTCTCTTTGCCGAAATAAGTCTGAAGGTGATAATTCCGCCCATATACAGCGCATAAGCCGCGGCTGCCGAAAGGCTGATTATTATGCCCTGAGACAATCCGGGCGTTTTGTAGCGGAAAACAATTTTAAGATTTTTTTCGGCAGGAATTCTTACTCCCGTAAAGCCGTAGTTGACTTTGTCAACGTCAACGGGCTTGCCGTTTATTGTCGCGGTAAAGCCTTCGCTGTAGGGCACGCTGAAAAACATCAGGCTTTCTTCCGCTTTTGTGTTTTCGTAAAATGCCTCAAAGCCGTCGGAGGTGTACCGGAAGCTCTTGCAGCTATTTGACGCAAGCGATTTGCAGCGCTTTTTATAGTTGTCAAAGGTTGCGCTGTATGTGTAGTTATCAACCTCGCTTTTGAACCTCATCGGATATTTTCCGTAAAGCACCTTGTATTTTTCCTCGTCATAACCGGTAATGTCGGCGTGCTTTTTCATTACATCACGGCTGAGAACCATCATATTAAGAATAATTTGAGTGCGGTCGTTTTCGCTTATGCGCTCAAACTCTTCCTCGGTCGCGTAGTTGTCGTAAACAAAGCCCATCGGAATGTAACATTCGTTTTCGTAAATATCAAAGTTGTTGCAGGTTTTTACATATTTCCAGAAGGGCATCTTGGTTTCGCCGTTTTCAAAGGTGAAGCATTCGTCCTTTGAAACATCGTCATTATCCTTGTTGTAATCAAAGTAATATTTGCAGCTGAAAAGTCCCCGGAGTCCGTAGTCGGAAAAATCGGGACGCGAAGCCACGTCGCGCGCTACGCCCATCGCCTTGTAAAACTGCATTATCGAGGTTGAAACCGAGCTTTGGAAGCAGTTCATACTTTGAACCTTCCAAAACATCGAGGTGTTGTCAACACATTCGTAAAAGTCGCTTCGCACATTTTCAAGGTCGTTAATCCTGATGTCATCGCGCGAGTTGATGATGTCGTCCTTTATGGTGTCGGTGGTGCCGCTTACCATTACTCCGGTTCCTATAACCATAAACGAAGCAAGGTATGCCACAACAAGCGTGAACACAGTTGAAGCGATAATGAACTTCCGCTTGTTGGAGAAAAACTTTTTGTAAATCAGCACAAATACAAGCAGACCCGCAAGCGCGACAAGAACGTAATGCCAAAAGCGTTCAAAGGTTGACTGTGAGCCGATTCGGTAATTGGTTTCTCCGTCGCCGAACCCTGTGACGTATGGCATTAAGCCTATCATTAACGCCGCTCCGGCGGTAAGTCCGGTTGACCATGCCACGGCGCGGTTCCAGTTTGCCTCCTTGTCCTCAACCGCCCTGATTGTGGCAAGCGAAAACATAAGCACGGCAATATAGAACCATCTCGCGTAGTAAATCGAGGTGTTCAAAAGCTGGAACATACTGTTAAGCACAGGCACCATCGCAAACAGAATAAGCAGCGTTATAACGCGCTTTAGCCAGTCGCGCTTTTTAAGCTGCAAAAACGCGATCAGGCCCGTTACGCCGAACATAGGCAGCCAGCCTGCGACAGACGCCCACTTACACTCGGAATCGGGCGTGAACACGGGCATGGCAGGCAAATCGGAAGGGAACAAAAAGCCCAAAACCACAAGCCAGTACCTTTGCGGCTTATCATGCACAATCGAGTTCCAGCCGTTAGGCAGTGTGTCAAGCCGCGGATTGCCCATAATTCCCAGCACCGAAGGAAGCAGAATAAACGCCGACGCGCAAAAGCCGATGATGACCTCGGCGGCGAGAAGAAGAAAATTCGTTATCCTGAACCTGTAGGTTTTGCTCAGGGTAATAACCAGATAGTACATAATTATAAATACTGCCTGTCCCGCGAAAAAGTAGTAGTTAACCGTGCAGGCGGCAAACACAGCCAGCGCGAAAACTCCGCGCCTGTTGTCGTACAAAAACGCGTCCAGCGCGGCAAGCAGCAGCGGAAACACTATCATCGGTTCGTGAAAGTGAAAGAAGAACACATTGTATATCGAAAAGCCCGAAAAAGCGTAAATAAGTCCGCCGAGCATCGCCAAGGCGTTTCTTCGCACATATCTTTTCAGGTAGATGTAAGCCGCGCTTGCGGCGCAGGCGAATTTTAAAATCAGAAGCGGACCGATAAGGTACGGCACCATTTCGTTCGGGAACGGAAGCGTCATCCAGAAAAACGGACTTCCGAGCAAATAAAAGCTGTAGCTTGCGATTGTGTCGGTTCCAAGGTCGGTCAGGTGGTTCCAGCCCAAATTGCCGTTTTGAATTTCGCCGTGAATCATCTGATAAAACGGGATTTCCTGAACGTTAAAATCGCCGTAATAATAGAAAATTCCGCCGTGATATATAATAAACGGAACAAAAAGCAGCGCCGCCGTGCCTAAAGCTATTAAAAACGTCCATAATAAGAATGGACCCTGCGCTTTTCTGAGCGTTCGAGGTTGGTTGTGCATATTAATTCTCCGGGTGAAAATAGTTTTGACATTTTTGGTATTTTAAGTATAATTAATTCATAACTCCGCCGTCAAAAATCAATAATACGGCTCTCAAACCTTTACTAATAGGTATAATCAAAGTTATTATACCATATTATTGATGAAATTGCACTAAATTTTGTAAAATTTTTAATATTGTAAAATTTCAGGAGATTGTCATGAATTATTCACATTTCTATGCTATGCTTTCAAGAATGAAATACATTAACCGCTGGGGACTTATGAATAACACCCGCTGCGAAAACATAAGCGAGCACAGCCAACAGGTCGCGGTGCTGGCTCATTGTCTTACGCTTATCCACAACAAACGCTTCGGCGGCAGCCTTAATCCCGAACGCGCGGCGCTGCTGGCGGTTTTCCATGACGCAACCGAGATTATTACAGGCGATATGCCCACGCCGGTAAAATATCAGAATCCCGAAATAAGGGACGCGTATAAAAAGATTGAGGACTCCGCGGCGGACAGACTGATTAAGCTTTTGCCCGCGGATTTTCGTGAGGATTACGAAACGGTTATTAAGCAGAACGGCAGCGGCGACGAAAAGCTTCGTCCGTTTGTTAAGGCGGCGGACAGATTTTCGGCGCTGATAAAGTGCGTTGACGAGCTGCGTATGGGCAACGACGAGTTCAGAAAGGCAAAGGAGAGCATAGAGGCTTCTATCCACGCGATGAAGCTCCCCGAGGCAGAGGTGTTTTTTGAGGAGTTTATGCCGTCGTTCTATCTTTCGCTGGATGAACAGGAATAAAAATATCCAATAAACAGGCGAAATTTATGTCAAATTTCGTCGGATTCAAAGATTATTATTCTAATTTAGAATTAATAAATATCATAATATGTTATAATTAATTGATAACGTATATAAAATTGCAATATCATTACCTTTAACGGAGGAGTAATATGGCAAATAGAGATGAAAATACCAATTTGGTTGATATCAGCTCAAACACCCAGGTGTTTAAGCTTTACAACAAAAAGGGCAGAGCAAAGCGTATTGTTTGTCTTGTGTTGTCAATTCTGCTGTTAATCGGCGGCGCCGGCACGCTTTACTATTACAAGCTGCTTGATTCCGTAAACTTTGTTGCAGACGACAAGGACGCTTCAAAAACAAAGGAAACAGTTCCGGAAAGCAATTCAAGCGACATTATTGCCGACTCGCAGCTGCTTCAGGATTCCAAGGTGCTTAACGTTATGCTTTTCGGCGAGGACAACAGCCACGGCGAAAAATACGGCAGAACCGACACAATGATTTTGCTCAGCGTTGACAATACCCACAAAAAGCTAAAGCTTACGTCGTTCCAGCGCGATACTTACGTTTATATTCCCGGAAACGGATACGACAAAATAAACGCTTCCTATACACTCGGCGGCGCAAAGCTGTCGATTGAAACAATCGAGGCTAACTTCGGTGTAAAAATTGACCGCTATGCGATTGTTAACTTTGAAAGCTTTACCGACATCATTAATACCCTGAACGGAATTGAGATGGAGGTAACCCAGGACGAAATTGATTACATCAACTATCAGATGTACAAAAACGGCCAGACCAAGGAAAGACACAAAATCACCGAAAAGCCCGGCAAGGTGCTTCTTGACGGACAGGAGGCTTTATGGTATGCCCGTAACCGTGGTCTTACAAAGGGCGAGGACGGCAACGAAATCGGTCTTGACGGCGACGACTGGGACAGAACCTCGCGTCAGCGCAAGCTTATTGAAACAATGGTAAACCGCTTTAAGACCGCCGACCTCGGTCAGATTATCTCAATTGTAAACCAGGTAGGCCCCATGGTTACCACTAACCTTAAAAAGGACGAAATCACGGCGCTCGTAGGAAATTCGCTGACATACCTTAATTACAAGGTTATTCAAAACTACGTTCCCAAGGAAGGTCTTTGGTATTACGATAACAACACCGACGCGGGTTCGGTTATCGCGATTGCCGACATGGGCGCTCAGCGTAAGGCGTTTGCGGACTTCATTTACGAAACAGGCGTTTCGGAAGGTCAGCAGGCAACGGTTGATAAAAACCAAAATCCGAACGCGACAACAGGCGCGGCAAATAATTCAAATGCCGCAGGCAATTCAAACACAAACAACACACAATAAATGACTACAGCCCCGGAAATCCGGGGCTGTTTTTATATACTAAAATGCAGGAACGGTTTTTAGGCAATACCGCATAATTCAGGTGTGCGGATTGCGCAGCAAGATTTTTCGTCAGGTTGTACAAATAAATCAAGGTAAGGCTGACGCCTTGCCGA
>ONLA01000001.1 GCA_900318495.1 uncultured Eubacteriales bacterium | reverse complement strand
ATTATCGTGATGACGAATAATATTGAATCGCTTGGCAAATCGTATTGCTTTTTCCAAACTGTTCAAGGCGAGGCTGATATCGTCGTTTTGATGATAGAGGTTCGCAAGGTTAGTATATAGGTTGCAGATGAGATGTACATTCTCCGCAGTTACTTCATTTATCATGGCGATCGCCTGTTTTTCGTATCCGATCGCTTTGGAAATATCTTTCTCTAAAGTGGCGCGGTAATCCAACAATAAAGCACGGTCAGATATGGTTCCAACGGCGTCGTCGCTGAGTAACGAGTATAGTTTTTCCGCAACGGTATGTCTGAGGTTTGAGAATTCATACTTTTCCATATAGGGGAAAACGTCCTCCAAAAAGCGAAGGTAAAAATCCATATCATCGTTCTCTATCAGCTCGACGATAGTTTCGATCATACCGAACAGCTGCCGATAATACAGAACATCTTCACCGTGTCGCAGGCAGATGTGCTGAATACTTTTTAGGAGGGTGTAGCACTTGGTTACCGACGGTTTTGTTTCGTCAAGTGCGATTTCCTGAATCATCGGGTGAAGAACGATTATTTGTCCGGGCAGCAGTGCCACAAATCCTCTTTCAATCAGCTCGTTGATGAAGAAAAGTGTATGAATATGCGTGTAATAGGTTGCCTTTTTGCTTTTGCCGTCTTTCTTTGCGCTGACCTTATCCTTGCTGTCCATAGCTGCTTTTTCGGCGCGTAGTTTCTCCAACAGTTGATCCGGCGCTAAAATGCCGACCTCTAACAGACGTGCCGCCAGTTCCACGGCAAAGGTGTGACCGTGAACCGTTTGGATGATATCGCTCAGAATCGCTTGATATTTGTCCGCGTCCGTAAACAATTTGCCCATTAATTCAAGCAGCGCGTCGTCCGGCATTTCTTCAATGGTGTAGGTGTCATAATTGTCAAAGCGGCTGCGCGTCGTGAACAGGATACGGCAGGAGTATGCGAGGATTTCGCTCAACAACCCGTCATCGGTCGCAACGGCGTTGAAGTTATCGACGAAGATCAGGCTGTCAGCTTTTAGGCTTCGCAGGAAACGGTTGTGCCGCCTGAACCGCTCCGCTTCGGGCTCGCTTACGTTATAATCATCTGCAAAATCAAGATTGACAATATCCGCTTTCAAACTGCCCGAGTAGTTGATGTAGATGATGTTGGTGTAATCCTTTTTGTGCTTTTTCGCATAGGCTTTGGCAAGCTCGCTCTTGCCGATGCCGGGTATTCCTTGCAGAAAGATTTTGCTGTTTTCGCTCAGTTGGTTGTGCAGCTCATCAAGTTCTTTGTCTCTGCCGCAGAAGTAGCGGCACGGCTGGGGAACATCAGCACCAAAGATCATGTCGTTTATAATAGGAGATAGGGCTTTTCCTGCCGTTAGCTTTTTGCTACCGGCTTCGCGTTTAATAAAGCTGCGCTCCATGGAAAAGCAGAGTACAGCGCATAGGAAATCTGCTTTTTCTTTGCTGTTGGAAAACGGATAACCGCTCGTCAATCGCTGCTTTGCACCATCTGAGATCGTTGTGTCAAAAACAATCAAATCATAAATCTCTTGTACCGCCATATCGCTGTCGTACATCATCGGCAGAATATTTTGATCAATATCAGCGGACAGACATTTTCTCTTGCGGTGATCCGTATAATACCTTGTAATCTGTGGGCTGATTTTGGATACACCTTTGAACCAGCGGCACACAAGCCCGTTGTCGAGAACATAATCGATATTCTGTGAATCTTTGGTAAAGGTATCAAACAGTTCATAAAGCAAGTCTGTTTGGTTAATCTCTCGGCTTTCGCTGATATACTTTCTAATAATCGATATAACAGAGCTGAAATCACATCGCTCCATGTTTTTCCTCCAAAATAGTCAATTTGCGGTCAATTTCCGCTCAATGTGGTTAAGCGTCATTTGAGTTAGAATAAATACAGACCGATAAAGGTTGCAAATTCATTATAGCACATTTTGTCTGTCGAAAAATGGCAATTTTTGCGGAAGGAGGAACTAATGACCGAACAAGATGCAGCATTTGAGCGTTGCGTGGATTTTTTGGTACGAATGATGAATAAATACGGGAAAGAGTTCCTCGAAGATATGGAGAAACAAGAAAATATTTCAGAAAAAACAAGTTTTCAAATATGAAATCCGTCAAGAATTAAAAATGTCTCCTTATAAAAAACGAATATTATAAAACAAAAAACCACAATGGAATTTATGTTCCAATTGTGGTTTTGTCAATTATTCCAATTGAGATAGATAGCCGAGCAGTTTATTATATGCACTTTTTATTTCGCCTTTTGAATATTCATCAATATTATAATCAATAAAGGGTGCAATCATAGCTTCAGAATCTTCTATTTCAGACTCTTCATTATCAATGCGAAATAGAACAATCTTAATTTTATTATACATCAGTTTACTTCTGATTGCATATCCAATCTCAGCTGATACACTACGTTTATACGGCGAAATAACTAATATAACATCACTAGAATCAATTTGTTGGTAACATATAGTGCCAACTTTAAGCATTTGTTTTTTTGTAACGCCATTTATATCAATAGACTCAGGTAAAAAAACCTCATAGCCGTGCTTAAGTAATAAATCTGCAATCACTTTATTGACTTGACTATGTTTAATATATTTTGATGCTAAGTAAATCTTCATAACACTTTCTCCACATAAATAATCATTCGTCTTCGTCGACTAGAATAACAATCGGAATAGATAATAAAAGATAGAATACCAAAAACATTATACACAAAAACTGTTTTGTACTGTCTTGTATAGAAATAAAATTTATAACTGTCATAAGAAGAGTAAACACTCCACCAATAATTAGATTTAATATACTACTTCTTTTTTTCTTTTTCCTAATTGCGTCTAATCCACGGTAAGCAATGTTCTTTTTCGGAGAAGGAATTTTTGCTATTTTGTCTGCAGTAAATTCACTATATTGGAATCGCTCTTTGTCGCCAATTTGTGGTAATGTATATGTCAATTCATTAGCATATGCACTACCAGTAGCACTAGGTGTACCTAGGGTTTTATAAATCATTATTTGCACTAATTTTTGATGTGGAAAAATAACAAGTCCTTGGTTTGAGTTATTTCGCAACTGCAAACAAACAATAGCGTCGTTATGTCCACAGAATTTATCCTGAGAACTACTTATTGATAACCCTAATCTTGAATATGTACTTCTTCCTGCTATTCTACCTATATATGGTCCTTTTAAACCGATACGTTCAATTGTTCCAATATAAAGTACTTCCCCGGGTTGTAATACATACCCGTCTGTAGTTAACTCTATTCTTTCAAAATGATTCTCAAATGAATCTTTAGATAGAGTATTGATGGACTTATAATCTTTGTTCATAATGAAGCCAGTATTACTAATACGCAAGTCAATAGAATCATCAGAAATCTGATTATTATTAAAGTCGTTTAAGGGGGTACTAATGTGTATCCCTTCTGTTGTTTGATCCCAATTTTCATTAGAAACAATTAGCTTCTTTAATTCATCTCCTACAATCTGCATAATATTCTCCCTTGTTGAAATATATGAGTCGTTGCATATGATATTATTGCATCGGTATTAAATCCAAATAATACAATAAAAAATGATTTTCATTTTGAATGCATAATCATTTAATATTATTACCATTAAGTATACCATGTTTCATTTCAAATAACAATATATTTTAAAAAATATGAATACCAATTTGAAAATTAAATCAATCTCATATTTTTTATTGAAATTGAAAATTAATTGTGGTATAGTGAAGTTGGGACAGAATATGATAACGGTATAGTTAAATGAGGTGATGAAATTTGAAAACAACCAAATGTTATATTTATACCAGAGTATCTACCTCCATGCAGGTGGACGGATACAGCTTGGACGCGCAAAAGGACAAGCTGAAACGATACGCGGAGTTTCAGGAAATGGTGATTGCCGGCGAATACTCCGACGAGGGCAAATCCGGAAAAAACATTGACGGACGACCTCAGTTTCTTCAAATGCTGAAGGATATTGAAGCGATGAAGGACAAGGTGCAGTATGTACTTGTTTTCAAACTCTCGCGCTTTGGCAGAAATGCCGCCGACGTTCTCAGTTCGTTGCAGCGAATGCAGGACTACGGCGTGAATCTGATTTGCGTGGAGGACGGCATTGACAGCTCAAAAGACAGCGGAAAGCTGATGATTTCCGTATTATCGGCTGTGGCCGAAATCGAGCGTGAAAATATCCTTGTTCAGACAATGGAAGGTCGTCGCCAAAAAGCCCGTGAAGGCAAGTGGAACGGCGGTTTCGCTCCTTATGGCTATAAGCTTGAAAACGGCGAATTGCGAATTGCCGAAGATGAAGCGGAGATTATCCGCATTATCTACGATAAGTATATCAACACCAACATGGGTGCTATCTCTATTGCTACCTATTTGAACGAACACGGCTACAAAAAGAAAAAGCGCCAGAATAACACGTTGGACATGTTTTCTGCGCACTTTATTTCTCTTGTTTTGGATAATCCTGTTTATTGCGGCAAGCTTGCCTACGGTCGGCGAAAGACCGAGAAGATAGCGGGGGCAAGGAATCAGTATCATATCGTTAAGCAAGACGAATATCCTGTCTATGACGGTGTTCATGAAGCAATCGTTTCCGAGGAAGATTGGCAGCTCGCACAGAAAAAGCGGCAGGCAACGGGAAAGAAGTTTGAGAAAACCTATCACCCCGAACGCGAGAATATCCTATCCGGCATCTTGCGTTGTCCAATCTGCGGCGCGGGAATGTACGGAAACGTCAACCGCAAAAAGAGAAAAGACGGAACCTATTACAAAGACTATTATTACTATCAGTGCAAGCATCGCACCACCGTCAACGGTCATAAATGCGGTTATAAGCGGCAGTGGAAACAGGAGTTGGTAGACGATGCCGTTGCCGAGGTTATTCGCAAGCTTGTTAACAACCCGAAATTTGAAGATGCAATCCGTCAGAAAATTGGCGCTCAGATAGACACCAAGGAGCTTAAAGCGGAGCTGACGCAGCTGCATAAGCAGTTGAGACAGCTCAACGGCGCAAAAACCAAATTAGGACAGCAGATGGACACCCTTGATATTACGGACAAGTATTATGATCGTAAGTATCAGGACATGGAAAACCGCTTGTATCAGTTCTACGACAAAATTGATTCGGTTGAAAAGCAAATCGACGAAACGGAGACCCGTATCATCAACATCCGTCAGGACAGGATTTCCGAGAAAAGCATCTACCAGTTTCTCTTGTATTTCAACGAGTTTTACGATAGATTCACCGACGCAGAAAAGAAGGAATTTCTCAACAGCTTTATCGAGAGGGTTGACCTTTACGAGCAGGAGCAACCGGACGGTCGCTTTTTGAAGCACATCAAATTTCGGTTTCCTGTATTCTATGACGAAAAAGAAACGACAGATTTGAGTTGGGACAACGAAACAACGCTTGAGACTGTTGTTCTGCTTGCCAAAAATAAATATTGAGATATTACCGCCGGAGAATTCTGCTAAAGGAGCTTCGGCGTTTTTGCTTACGGTATTATTTTAATTATTTCTGACAGATAAAACAGTAAAATCAATCAGTATAATAAACAAATTTCCGGCACTTCATTTAGATAAAGTGTATAAATTTTGTTACTTACTCTTAACAATTGTTGCGCCTGTAGCTTTAATATGGTAAACTATTTCTATCATCTGCCGACAAAATTCTACATTTTACGGCATAAAAAAAGAGAGGTATAACAATGACAAAAACAAAGAAAATCATTCTTGCCGTCGCGGCTGTTTTGATTGTCGGACTGCTTGTTTGGTCATGCGTTTCCGGCGGTTCGCTCGGAGAGGTAAAATGTCCCGACTGCTCAGGCACCGGACATATCGACGGCGGCGATTGCGAAACCTGTGCGGGCGCAGGTATGGTAAGAGGCACTTGGTGGGCTTTGCTTCCGCCTATTATCGCAATAGGTTTGGCGCTGATTACCAAAGAGGTTTATTCATCGCTGGCTGCAGGCTTGGTTGCCGGAGGCGTAATATACGCTACACAGCCGGGCGGACTGTTCGGAAGCCACTTCCATCCGCTTTCCGCAATGAACGAAATCAACAACGAAGGCTTAATTGCCGCTGTAAGCTCTACCGCCGGTGTTTTCATCTTCCTTGTCGAGCTTGGAATTATCGTGGCGCTTGTAAATAAGGCAGGCGGCTCGCAGGCGTTCGGGCGCTGGGCGGCAAAGCACATCAAAACACGAACCGGCGCAATGCTTGCTACGTTTGTTTTGGGCGTTTTAATCTTTATTGACGACTACTTTAACTGTCTTACAGTAGGTTCGGTTATGAAGCCTGTTACAGACAGCCACAAAATTTCAAGAGCTAAGTTATCTTATCTTATTGACGCGACCGCGGCTCCTGTATGTATGATTGCTCCGGTTTCCTCCTGGGCAGCGGCTGTAGCTACATACGCCGAGGACGGTCAGGGATTAAAGCTGTTTATCACCGCGATTCCCTATAACTTCTATTCGCTTCTTACGTTTGTGTTTATTGTAGCGATTTGCATTATGAACTTTGACTACGGTTCAATGGCTATGCACGAATACAACGCGATGTATAAGGACGACCTTTACACCACAGGCGAAAGAGTTGACAAGGAGCTTGAGAACGAAAAATCCAACCCCAACGGCAAGGTTGTAGACCTTATTCTTCCGGTTCTTTTCCTTATCGCGGTTTCCGTATTTGCCCTGATTTACGTCGGCGGTTTCCTTGATAACAGCAATACCGAAAACTATCATAATTTTGTAAACGCGTTCAGTAACACCGACGCTACCGTGGCGTTGCCGTGGGCAGGCGCGATTGCGCTTGTTGCGTCAATTGTTTATCTAATGCTCCGCAAGGTTGTTTCATTTAAAGAGAGTATGGAAGCTGTTCCCAAGGGCTTTACCGCAATGGTACCTCCGATTCTTATTCTGACCTTTGCCACAGCGCTTAAGAACATCACAATGGATCTCGGCGCTAAGTATTTTGTTGCCGACCTTATGAGCAACAGCGCGGCAGGACTCCAAAACTTCCTTCCTGCGATTATCTTCCTTGTTGCCTGCTTCCTTGCGTTCTCAACCGGTACTTCATGGGGTACTTTCGGTATTCTTATTCCGATTGTACTTTCAATCTTCCCGAACGGAGAGCTTCAGGTTATCGGTATTTCCGCTTGCCTTGCCGGCGCGGTATGCGGCGACCACTGCTCACCGATTTCAGACACCACCATTATGTCTTCGGCAGGCGCTCAGTGCAACCATATTAACCACGTGTCAACTCAGCTTCCTTACGCGCTGACGGTTGCGGGTGTTTCATTTGTAACCTTCATCATCGCGGGCTTTGTTCAATCATGGTTTATCGCGCTTCCGGTTGGTATTGTTCTTACTCTCGGTGTTTTGTTCTTTATGAAATATGTTATCAGAAACAGAAAACAGGTTGAACATTCTTCCATATAATTAAAGCTGTGCCTGCCGGATTTTTTCGGCAGGCTTTGCGTATGAGGTAAAATATGATTATTGATACACACGCTCATATAGGAAAAATTCTTAACTTCAATATGACCGCGGATCAGATTGTTTATTCAATGGATAAATACGGAATAGATTTTTCGCTTTTCAGCAATATCGAAGCCGTGGAAAACGATCATCAGGGCAATCCTGTGCCGTCCGCGTTTCAAAAACCGCAAAACGTTTGTCTGCGCGAAAGCATAGACGAAGCAAAAAGATATCCCGGCAAGCTCGGTGTGCTTGTATGGATGAAGTACCGTCAGGAAACGCCTGACGGCGAGTTTATTAAAATGATTGAGGATAACCGCAAGCTGATTTTCGGCATCAAGCTTCACCCGTTTCATTCGAGGGTAGCTCCCGACGACAAACGCTTAAAGCCTGTATACGATCTTGCGCGCAGGTTTGAGCTTCCTGTTGTGTCGCATACCGGCGGATGTGAGGAAGCAAGGTCAATTCATCTTTATAACGCCGCGAAGGCTAATCCCGGTTTGAATTTTGTTATGGTTCATATGGACTTGGGTACGGACAACGGCGAAGCAATTGAGCTTCTCGGAAAGCTTCCAAACCTTTACGGCGACACAACGTGGGTGCCGGTGAAAAGCACGCTTAAAGCCGTGAAAAAGTGGGGCAGTGAAAAAATATTGTTCGGCACTGACAATCCGATTGACGGCAAGGACACTCTGCTTCATAATCCTTACGGACAGCGTTCGCTTTATCAGGAATATTTTAACGAGTTTAGGCAAATGATAAGCAAGGATGATTATGATAATATAATGTATAAAAACGCGCTAAGGATATTTAAAATATAATCCGCGCCATATTTTTAATTGACAAACATTTCCGCATATCTTACAATATAATCAGCAAATACTAAGGATGTGATTTTTATGAAATTTTATAAACTTGTTGAAAACGCTGTAAAGCCTGACGGATTTTGGGGCAGACTGATGATTCGTTCGATGAACAAAGGTCATAATGAGCTCACCGACTGGGCGCTTTCACATCTTGATATTTCAAACGGAGATGTTGTGCTCGATGTTGGCTGCGGCGGCGGAAGAACTGTCGGCAAGCTTTGCGGACTTGTAGGCAGCGGAAAGGCATACGGTGTGGACTACTCCGAGCTGTGCGTAAAAAATTCAAAGGCGCTTAACAGTAAAAATGTGCTTTGCAACAAAGCGGTAATTACACAGGCGTCTGTTTCCGACCTGCCCTTTGACGACAATATGTTTGACAAAATAACCGCGGTTGAAACCTATTACTTTTGGCCTGACAAATTAAACGACCTTATTGAAGTTAAACGCGTGCTTAAGCCCGGCGGCAAGCTGCTCTTGGTCTTTGAGATGCTGTATGATAAAAACAATCCTCAAAAGTGGGAAAAGGTTGAAAAAAGACTTTCAATCAAAGCCGTGACCGAAAGCGGAATAACCGCAATGCTGGCAAAGGCAGGCTATGTCAATATCTCTACATATAAAAAAGAAGGAACAAGCTGGCTTTGCGCGGTTTGTAAAAAGGAGAATGTATGAAGGCATTAATTACGGGCGCAAGCTCGGGAATGGGTAAGGAGTTTGCGAGGTATCTTGCAGAGCTCGGCTACGATTTGATTATAGCTGCGCGCAGAACCGACAAGCTTAACGAACTTAAGGAAGAACTGCGTTCTGTGAATGTAAGGGTTATTACTATCGACCTTTCCAACGAACAGGACGCGTACGATTTGTACGGTCATCTTAAAGCTGACGGCGAGGAAATTGACTTTCTTATCAATAACGCGGGCTTTGGAGCCTACGGAAAATTCACCGAGGTTGATCTTGAAACCGAAATTAAGTTGATTCACACAAATGTAAGCTCGCTTCACATACTCACAAAGCTGTATTTAAAGGATATGATTGAACGCGGCAGCGGCACTGTTTTGAACGTTGGTTCAATGGCAGGCTTTAGTTCCGGACCGACTTTTTCAAGCTATTACGCGTCAAAGAACTATGTTGTAAGGCTGACCCAGGCAATACACGAGGAGCTCAGGCGCGAAGGCAGCAAGGTAAGGGTTTCCGTATTGTGTCCCGGACCGGTGAACACATCCTTTAACGATGTTGCCAACGTAAAATTTTCGGTTAAGGGGCTTAACGCAAGGGACGTGGCGCGTTACGCGGTTGACCGCGCGCTAAAGGGAAAGATGATTATTATTCCCGGTGCTTTGATGAAGGTTACAAAGGTGCTGGAGCATTTTCTGAGTGAAAAAATGTTAACGCGCGTTTCATACAATATTCAGTCAAAAAAATACGGTAAGGAATAATTATGAGTTTTTTTGTGCACTTATATGCCATTTTTCGGCCGTTTATAAAAAAGATAACACGCGATAATATTTCGGCAATAGCCGGTCAATCGGCTTTCTACCTTATATTATCGTCGGTTCCGCTGGCTATGTTTGCCGTTTCTGTTTTGCAGAACCTTCACATTCCGGAGAAAACCCTTGAACAAATTTTCGGTATGGTGTTTAACGAGGAAGCGACAAAATCCTTTTCTCGTTTTATAAGTAACATTTATAATGACTCAACCGGTATTTCCGTTGTAACTTTGCTTGTAACCCTGTGGTCGGCGTCAAAGGGAGTACACAGCATTGCAAACGGACTTAACAGAGTAAATAATACATATGAAAACAGAAATTGGTTTGTGCTCAGAATAAGATCGATGGTTTATACCGTTGTTATCTTCGCTATTGTTTTTGCTTCAATGTTTATTATTATGCTGGGCACCGCAAACAGTAAATGGATTTCGGAAAACATCATTCAGCTTCCGGGAATAGTTACCGTGTTATTTAATTTAAGATACTTTGTTATATTCGTTTATATTGTTCTTATGTTTGCGTTTGTGTTTAAGCATCTGCCCAATCTTTCACGCGAAACGCGCAAGGATTACAGCTTCGGAACCTTGATGCCGGGTGCTGCTTTTACAGCCGCCGCATGGTATATTTTTACCATAGCGATCTCTGTTTATGTAACCGATTTTAACGGATTTTCAATTTACGGAGGACTTCTTAGGTTAGCGGTAATTATGGTTTGGCTGTATTTTTGTATGTACTTTTTAATTCTCGGAGCAGAAATAAATGTTTTTTATCATGGAAAAATCAAAGGCTTTCTTGCCGTTGTAAAAAGCATTTTTTGGAATAGAAAAAAACACAAATAATATAATAATCTTCCTCCGTCTTTGCATAATAAAAAAGGACGGAGGTTTTATTTATGAGAATCAAGTTAAAAAACAGAGTGATTTCAGCTATTGTTACCGCAGGAATAACCGTTTCCTTGATCGGGTTCGGTATTACTCAGGCGTCGGCTGCTTTTGATATGGATGATTTAAAAAAGGACGACCGTTTAAGTCTGGGTTACAGCATTATTAACGGTTACTCAAAGCTAAGCGAAAAAAGCGGATTGACGTCATACAAAAAAACCGCGGTCTACAGCGGTTTGAATTTAAAAAACCCTTATCTTATGGCGCTTGCCGGAGGATTCTATATTGCGAACGGCGTGGACTTGGAGCGAACTCTTAATGATAACGACTACGCGTTAAGTCTTATTCAAAAGCTCGACGGTTTTTTGGGCGGTATGTGGATAAAGAACGAAAGGGCAAAGGAGCTTAAGGAAAAGCTTAAGGCAGACGGTGTAAGGATTTTGGATTCATATGACAATGTAGGCTTGTTTATTGTTGAAACCGGTAAAAGCTATGCCGAAAACCTTATGAAAAGCGAGCTTGCGGATTTTGTGTTTTCCGGCGGCGCGGTTCCTTCTTCAATGAAGGATTTGAATATGGACGGCAAATCCGATAAAAATGATATTTCGCTTATTCAAAAGTATCTTGCGGGCGGGCTTAAAAATAAGGATGAGGACATTCAAAATTATATCGGCTTCGCGGCGGATATAAACGGGGACAAGTATCAGACCATTGAGGATGTAACCGCGCTTCAGCGTTCATAGCGTGATTTATACTACTTTCTATTAGGTATTAGTATTAAGGGAGACTTTTACGGTCTCCCGTTTTTATTGTATTATACTATTGACTTTGGCTGTAAATGTAGTATAATTATAAATAAAGTTTCATATCAAACAGTTAGCGATAAAACCATTTTGGAGGTGATATAGTGGAGGATGAAATTAAAATTGATTCAATCGGGCATGACATCAAGGCGTTGAATCACATTATGCAAAGGCAAATGGTAAAATCGGCGATAGAATACGGCGTTGACAAGGTTACCATAATGCACGGCTGGATTATAAGTTATCTTTCGTGCAACAGCGATAAAGATATTTTCCAGCGCGACATCGAGTCAACATTCGCGATATCGCGCTCAACCGTTACAAACATCCTGAAAACAATGGAGAAAAACGGTTACATTACCCGTGAATCGGTGGACAGCGACGCAAGGCTTAAAAAGCTTTCGCTTACTCAAAAAGGCAGGGAAACCGACGCGCTGATAAAAAAAGCTATTGAGCGCAATGAAAAAACGCTAAACAGCCTGCTGACCGAAGAAGAACGCATGGAGTTCACGCGGCTTGCGCATAAGCTGCGTTCCGGACTTGAACAAATACAGTGAGGAGAATTATATGATAAAAACTTTAGCGGTACATATAAAAGGGTTCGTAAAAGAATCCGTGGCTACGCCGTTGTTTATGATACTGGAAGTAATTATGGAAACGCTGATTCCGCTGTTGATGGCTTCCATGATTGACGACGGCATAAACAAGAGTAATATGGGACACATAGTAATCACCGGATTGCTAATGCTGCTCTGCGCGCTTGTCGCGCTTTTTGCCGGAGCTATGGGCGGAGTGTTCGGAGCAAAGGCTTCGGCAGGCTTCGCGCGTAATCTTCGTATGGCGATGTTTGAAAATATACAGACGTTTTCATTCGCGAATATCGACAAGTATTCGACCGCGGGTCTTGTTACCAGAATGACAACCGATGTTACCAATCTGCAAAATGCCTATCAGATGATTTTACGCATCTGTTTCCGGGCTCCGATGAATCTTATATTCGCAATGACAATGACAATGATTATCAACGCAAAGCTTGCGAGCGTTTACCTTATCGCGATTGTGTTTTTGGGAATTGTTCTGGGCTTTATAATTAAGAAAACCTATAAGTATTTTTCACAGGTTTTTGAGAAATACGACGAGTTAAACGCCAGCGTTCAGGAAAACGTTAGCTCAATCAGAGTTGTAAAAGCTTTTGTCCGCGAGGAACACGAGGTTGGAAAATTCAACCGCGCGGCCACTAATCTTTACAGGCTTTTTGTAAAGGCTGAAAATATGATGGTCAGTGTGTCGCCGCTGATGATGCTCACAATCTACGGTTCAATGATAGCAATCAGCTGGTTTGGAGCCAATATGATAGTCGGTAGCGAGCTTACAACGGGCGAGCTTACAACTATGCTCACATACTGTATGCAGATTCTTATGAGCCTTATGATGCTTGCCTTTATCTTTGTTATGATAACAATGAGCCTTGCAAGCGGAAAAAGAATCGCCGGTGTACTCAACGAAAATTCAAGTCTTACAAATCCGGAAAACCCGGACTATGACGTTAAGGACGGCTCAATTGATTTTGACAATGTTACGTTCAGCTACAGCGAAAAAAGCGAAAAACCCGTGCTTAACAATATTAATCTGCATATCGGTTCCGGTGAAACTATCGGTATAATCGGCGGTACGGGCAGTTCAAAAACAAGCCTTGTCAATCTTATCGGACGGCTTTATGATGTAAACGAAGGCGCTGTAAGAGTGGGAGGAAAGGACGTGCGTTCCTATGACCTTGAAACTCTGCGCGACAATGTTTCGGTTGTGCTTCAAAAAAACGTGCTTTTCAGCGGAACAATTTTAGATAATCTGCGCTGGGGCAACGCTGACGCCACCGAGGAGGAGTGTGTTAACGCATGTAAGGTTGCCTGCGCCGACGAGTTTATTCAAGGCTTCCCCGACGGCTACAATACTAAAATCGAGCAGGGCGGCACAAATGTTTCCGGCGGTCAAAAGCAGCGTATATGTATTGCCAGAGCTTTGCTTAAAAAGCCGAAAATTCTTATTTTGGATGACTCTACAAGCGCTGTGGATACCGCTACGGACGCGAAAATCCGCAAAGCGTTTGCCGAACAAATACCGGATACAACCAAGATTATTATTTCTCAGCGTGTTTCAAGTGTAGAAAAAGCCGACAGAATCGTCGTTATGGATAACGGAGTAATTGAATCGGTCGGAACCCATGACGAGCTTATTAAAAGCTCACCTATTTACAGCGAGATATATATTGCTCAAACTGTCGGCAACGGCGATTTTGACAAGAAAGGAGGAATGTAAATGCCTGCTCCCGGAAAGAGAAATATGCAGCCGCGTCCCAAGGTTAAAAACCCCGGAAAAACGCTGAAAAGGCTGCTCGCGATTATTATGAAGAAATATAAATTTCAGATGATAATAGTTTTTGTTTGCATAATAGTCAGCGTTCTTGCCAATGTTCAGGGAACACTGTTTATACAGTCGCTTATTGACGATTACATTGTTCCTATGCTCGGCAAGCCTAATCCTGATTTTACACCGCTGCTTACGGCTATTCTAAGGGTGGCAATCTTTTATCTTATCGGCGCGGCGGCAACATTCACCCAGTCAAAAATTATGGTGTATGTAACTCAGGGCACAATGAAGGATATGCGCTGTCAGATTTTTGAGCATATGGAAAGCCTTCCCATAAAATATTTTGACACCCATTCTCACGGAGATATAATGAGTGTTTACACCAATGACGTCGATACACTTCGACAGATGGTAAGCCAGAGTATGCCGCAGATTTTTTCGAGCGTAATCACTATTGCGGCGGTGCTTGTCAGTATGTTCACGTTAAGTATTCCGCTCACGCTTGTAACCTTGTTAATGGTTGCTGTAATGATGCTTGTCACCAAAAAGGTCGCGGGAAAGAGCAGCAAGTTCTTTCTTGCGCAGCAAACAGACCTCGGTAAAGAAAACGGATATATCGAGGAGATGATGCAGGGACAAAAGGTGGTCAAGGTATTTAACCACGAAAAAAAGAGCATCGAGGAATTCAAGGAGCTTAACGAGCAGCTTTTCCAAAGCTCTTACAACGCCAATATGTTCGCGAATATTCTTATGCCGATTAACGCGCAGCTCGGCAATGTAAGCTATGTTGTATGCGCAATCACCGGAAGCGCTTTGGCTATTGCGGGAGGCGGATTTTTGGGACTGTCGCTTGGTTCGCTTGTAAGCTTTTTGTCCTTTAACAAAAGCTTTACACAGCCGATTAATCAGGTCAGCCAGCAGTTTAACAGCATTATTATGGCGCTTGCCGGCGCGGAAAGAATTTTTGCGCTGCTCGATGAAAAGAGCGAGGAGGATAACGGTTACGTAACGCTTGTAAACGCCAAAACGGCGGATGGTAAGCTTACCGAAAGCGACAAGCGCACCGGTATGTGGGCTTGGAAGCACGTACATCAGGCAACAGGCGAGGTTGAATATAAACCACTTGAAGGCGCTCTTGTAATGGATGATGTCGATTTTGGCTACACAGACGACAAAATGGTGCTGCATAATGTTGATATTTACGCGAAGCCCGGTCAAAAAATTGCGTTCGTCGGGTCTACCGGAGCCGGAAAGACCACTATCACAAACCTTATCAACCGCTTTTATGATATTCAGGACGGTAAAATCCGTTATGACGGAATAAACATCAATAAAATTAAAAAGGCTGATTTGCGTCGTTCACTGGGAATAGTTTTACAGGAAACCAATCTGTTCAGTGACACCATTATGGAAAATATCCGTTACGGCAGACTTGACGCGACTGACGAGGAGGTAATTGAGGCGGCAAAGCTTGCCAACGCCGACAATTTTATCCGTCAGCTTCCCGACGGCTACAACACCGTTATAAAGGCGGACGGCGGAAGCCTGAGCCAGGGACAGCGCCAGATGCTTGCGATTGCGCGCGCCGCGGTTGCAAATCCGCCCGCGCTTATTCTTGATGAGGCGACCAGCTCAATTGATACCAGAACCGAAAAAATGGTTCAGGAGAGTATGGATAAGCTAATGAAGGGTAGAACTACCTTTGTTATCGCTCACAGACTGTCCACGGTCAAAAATTCAAACTGCATAATTGTTCTTGAGCACGGCAGAATCATTGAGCGCGGAACACACGAACAGCTTCTTGAGCAAAAGGGCAAATATTATCAGCTCTATACAGGTAACGCTTCATGAGGCGGCGGTTTTTAAATCGTATAACTGCCCTTGCGCTGTCGGCTGTTGTCCTGCTGTGTTCGCTTTGTTCCTGCGATGACTTATCGCTTCTTGCCGAAAATATTACGGATGGCAAGCTTGTTTGCCACTATCTTGATATAGGACAGGGCGATTCAATCTTTATTGAGCTGCCGAACAGCAAAACAATGCTTATAGATTCGGGAGAGAATTATCACGGCGCCGGAATAATCAGTTATATTAAGTCCACCGGGCATAACAGAATAGATTATCTTGTCGGCACTCACCCTCATTCCGACCATATCGGTTCAATGGCGTATATAGTCATAAATTTTGAAATCGGCGAGGTTTATATGCCAAAGGTCAGCACCGGCAGCAAGGTTTATGAGGAGCTTCTCAAGGCACTAAAAAACAAAAAGCTTACCGCGAAAAGCGGCAAGGCAGGAGTTAATATTATTGACGACAGCGATAAAAAACTAAAGGCGGATATTATCGCTCCTGTAAAGCTCGATAAAGAAAACCTCAACAACAGCTCTGTTATAATAAAAATGACTTTTAACAGAACGTCGTTTCTGTTTACGGGCGACGCCGAAAAGGCAGAGCTTGCTTCGGTTAAATCGGATATGAGAGCCGATGTTTTAAAGGTAGGTCATCACGGCAGCAGCTCTTCTACAACAAAGGATTTTCTTAACAAGGTCAATCCGAAAATCGCGGTCATTTCCTGCGGCGCCGGTAACGATTACGGCCATCCTCACAAAAATACATTAAAGCTCCTGAAGCAGGCGGATTGCGAGGTTCACCGCACTGACAGGGAGGGTACCGTGTCGGTTACATCCGACGGAAAGAATTACGAGGTTAAAAGCGGACTCAGCTCGATAGCGAGGGCAAAATAATGAAAAAGTTTACAGTTGACAGAATTGAAGAAGGAAAGGCGGTTCTTGAATGTGAGAACGGCGATATGGTGAACCTTGACCTTTCGGCACTTCCGAAAAACGTGCGCAAAAGGTTAAAGGACGGCGATATACTCAATTTTGAGGAAAACAGTTATTTTTTGAACAAGCAGGAAACTCAGGAAAGAAAACGTCGCATAGAAAAGCTGATGAGCGAAGTTTTTGAGGATTAGAAACGAAAGGAAGGGGAGAAACGGTTGTGAAAAATTTTATAATCAACTCAAAAAGTGATTTAATAAACGCTGTTGGGGAATACGGTTTTCTGCCCTTCTTTTCAAATTCTATAGAGGGCTTTTCCGTTGAGGAACACATTAGTCCCAACTGCTGGTACAACAGCCAAAGCGGCGTATGGAACGCATGGGAGTGGAAGGGACCGGTTATCAGGGAAACAGGCTGTGCTTACGGCAAGTTTTTTGAGAAAAAAGCCTGTTATGTCAGTCCGGAATGGTTCCGTGAGCTTGCCAATTACCGCCGCGACGGTTACGATTTTGACGCGCTGTACGACGACGGACTCGCCGCTTACCGCGATAAAGTCCTGTATGAGCTTGTTGAAGCCAATTCTCCGGTATTGTCAAAGCAGCTCAAAAGCATCGGTAATTACCGCAAGGGAGGAAACAAAGGCTTTGAAACAATTATTTCACGGCTTCAGTACCGGTGCTATGTTGTAATCAGCGATTTTGTTTATATGAGGGATAAATCAGGCAACCGTTACGGCTGGGGCGTCGCGGAATATTCTACACCCGAGAGCTTTATGGGAGGGAGCTTTACCGAGGGTGTATACAGCAAAGCTCCCGCTGAATCATATGAAAAAATACTTAAGCATTTTGAAGAATTGTTTCCCGGAGAGAATTTAAACAGGATTAAAAAATTTATTGGCTAATATTGTTGTCGGTATTGCAAAAATCAGAAAAATGTGGTAATATAGTGGACGGTTAATTGGATTGCTTTAAGCTGTTTTGAGCTTTCGGCAATTTAATTAACCGGTTGTTTTTATGTTAAACACAGGCAAAAGCTATAGGCTTTATCGTAAAAGCATAAAACAACCTTCTATCCAATCCGGTAAATCGGAGGTGAATGATATGCAGAATATGATAAAAAGAATTGTAGAGGCGGACAACGAGGCGAAGGCGCTTGAAGAAGCCAACCGGAATGCCGCCGAAGAAGAAAAAAAGCAGATTGAAAAGGAAGCGGAGGCTATTTATCAAAAATATATGGATGAGGCGCGTGAGGAAATTGCCAAAAGCGACGCTTATCTTGAAAAGCGAACTGACAGAAAGCTGAAAAATGTCGCCGCCAAGCAGGAATCCGCCTTAATTAAGCTAAAGTCCGACTACGAGCAAAACCGCGACAGGTGGGTGGACGAAATTGTCAGCCGCGTTGTAAGCTGACAAAGGAGGTGATTGTATGTCCACAACAACCTTCGCCGTCCTGGCAAAGGCAAGGGCAAAGTTCGGTAAGTTTTTGACCGACCGCGATTATTCAAATATTCTTGCCTGTCAAAGTGTTGCCGAGGTAATGGTTTATCTCAAATCACACACACACTACGCGTCGGTTTTGTCGGAGGTGAACGAACGTGATGTTCACAGAGGAAGGCTCGAGCAGCTGCTCAGACAGCATCTTTTTGATGAATTCGATTCTCTTTGCCGGTATGACTCCGTATTGAGCTCCGGCTTTTCAAGTTTTTATGTCGAAAAAACCGAGGTTGAGCAAATAATCAGGTTTTTGGTGCTTTTAAACGCAAACTCAACCGATAAGTTTATCTTTGAGTTTCCGGCTTTTCTTTCCAAGCACACAAAGCTTGACGTAAATAAAATGGCAAACGCCGCCGATTACGATGAATTTCTGATTGCGCTCAGTCGCACCTCATATTATGACATTCTAAAGGTTTACAAGCCGGACGCCAAAGGCAGACTGCCTGTTTCCGATATTGAAAACAAGCTTTATAACTTCATTTTCGGTCATATGCTGGATTTGATTCAGAATAAAACCAAGCGAAGCGAACGCAGCGAACTGCTGACAATGTTCCGCACAATAAACGATTACAGTATTTTTTCAAGGATTCTGAGATTGAAAAAGTATTATAATCTGCCTCCGGAGGTAATTAAAGCCAATATGCTGCCCGAATACAGCTCGCTCAGCCCAAGGCTGATTGACAGGATGTGTGAGGCAAAGTCATCCGCAGAGGTGTTTCAGATAATGCAGAGCACAGGCTGCGGCAGAATGATCGGAAAAATAGGCTACACTCACGCAAGCGACATTCGTCCGCGTATTGAGTACCGGCTGGCAAGGAAAAATATTCATTTTTCCAATAATCCGTCTGTTGTAATGATTTCGTTTATGTTTCTGTCCGAAACCGAGCTGATGAACGTTATCGCCGCAATTGAAGGAATCCGTTATCAGCTCGATCAAAAAACAATCAGGTCATTGATTATTCATTGACTTTAATAAAGAGGTGAATATATTTGGCAGTATCATCAATGCAGGCCGTGAACGTAATCGGTTTGATGGAACACATCGACGAGGCAATCACGGTACTTGGTGAATCAGGTGTGTTCCATCCCGACGAGGTTACAAATTTCTACTCCGATGTAATGGATTTTACACATCTGCAAACAAAAAACAGCTATGCTGAACCTCTGACAATGCTCAAATCTTCACTAAATCAAACAAAGCGAAGCTTTCCCCTGAAAGACGTCAGCGATTTCAGTCCCTCTTTGGAGGAGCTGGAAAGCTTTTCCGCGGCTGCTACCGCCGACATTGACGCGCTTATTGATAAGCGTGAAACAACCGCGGCGCAGCTTGAACAGGCAAAGCAAAACCTGAGTATCGCGCGGCATTTTTCGGGACTTGACGTGGAAATTGAAAAGGTTTTGAGCATGAGGTATATGAAGGCGCGCTTCGGCAAGCTGCCCAAAGACAGCTTACAAAAGCTGGAAGCGTACAAGGACAATGATTATGTTGACTTTGCCGTGTGTACCGAGGACAAAACGCACAGCTGGGGCGTGTATTTTGCCCCAAAGGAACAGGTTGAGGAGATTGACAAAATCTTTGAAGGCTTGTATTTTGAGCCTACCGATTTGGTGGGCGAGGATGAAACTCCAAGCGAAAAGATAAAGGAGTATGAGAAACAAATTCCGTTGCTTGAAAAGGAGGTCAAGACCGCGCAGTACAATCTTGACAAATACCTCGACGAAAACAACGAGCGAATTACCCGTTATCTTTCAAAGCTTGAGGAGCTTTACCTTTACGCCGGAATCCGCAGCAAAGCACTGCAGCACAACAACAGCTTTATTATTGTCGGCTGGATTCCCACGGAAAATAAGAAGCAACTGAAACGCAGGCTTAAAAAAATTAAAAGCATTGAGCTTGATTTTTCAAACGCAAAGGACGAGCTTGACAAGCATCCCCCGGTGAAGCTCAAAAACTGTTTTTTGGCGCGACCGTTTGAGTTTTACACTGAAATGTACGGCGTTCCGAAATACAATGAAATCGATCCGTCGCTGTTTATAGCGATAACATACATCATTATATTCGGCATAATGTTTGCCGATGTGGGGCAGGGAATATGCCTGTCGATTGTCGGAATTTTGATGTGGAAGCTAAAGGGTATGAAAATCGGCAAGGTTTTGGCTCCCTGCGGAATATCCTCGGCTTGCTTCGGACTTGTGTTCGGCAGCGTGTTCGGCTTTGAGCATTTGCTCGACCCGATGTATTTTGCGCTCGGATTTAAAGAAAAACCGATAGAAGTTATGACGTCGGGATCTATTATTACCATTCTTCTTGCCGCCGTTGCAATCGGAATATTCCTTGTAATTACCGCAATGTTTCTTAATGTATATAGCTCAATTAAGCAGGGAAACATCGGTCGCGCGCTGTTCAGCTCAAACGGAATCGCCGGAATAATCTTTTATTCCGCTTTAGTGTTCGGTATGGTCGCTCAGCTGCTGCTGAACTGGAAGGTGTTTAACCTTCCGTACATCATCGGTCTTATTGTAATTCCGTTTTTGCTTATCTTCTTTGAAGAACCGCTGGGCGGCTTAATCACCCGCAGCCCGGACTGGAAGCCCGAAAGCTGGGGCAGCTACATTCTGGAGCATTTTATCGAATCAATTATGGTTTTGCTTGAATATGTTACAAATACCGTCAGCTTTTTGAGAGTCGGCGCGTTTGTACTTGTACACGCGGGAATGATGATGGTAGTGTTCGTTTTGGCGGACACAGCCGGACCGGTAGCTTACTGGCCTGTTGTAGTGTTCGGCAATGCCTTTGTTATGGTTCTCGAAGCGCTGCTTGTTGCAATTCAGGTTTTGCGTCTTGAGTATTACGAAATGTTCAGCCGTTTTTATTCGGGAGAGGGCAGAGCCTTTGAACCCGTAAAGTTAAATAAAGTTTAAATTGTGGAGGTACTATTATGTTTTTATTTAATTGTTTAATGTTAGCGTTACCCGTTGTATTTTTGGCAGCATCAGCTATTATTGCCGTAAAGATGTTTGAAAAGGGAAAAAGTAAAAAGCAGTCCGTTCTTATGCAGATTTTTTCATTTGCGGCTGTATTTGTAATCTGCCTTATTTGTCCTATCGTTGCCAGCGCCGCTACAGGCGACTCCGGCGCCGCGGCTTCTTCAACCATGGCTGACGGACTTGCCTACCTCGGCGCGGCTCTTTCAACCGGTATCGCCTGCGTCGGCGGCGGTATTGCCGTAGGCAACGCTGCTCCTGCCGCTATCGGCGCTACAAGCGAAGATCCCAAGGCTTTCGGTAAGGCAATCATCTTCGTTGTACTTGGCGAAGGTATCGCCATTTACGGTATGCTGGTTTCTATCCTGCTCATTTTCGCAAGATAAAAATTCCCGAAGGATCAGTATTATGAAATTCTTTTTGATAAGTGATAATGTTGATACAAAAATGGGTATGCGTTTTGCCGGAATAGACGGCGTGGTTGTTCATGAGGAAGATGAGGTCAGACGTGAGCTTATGCATGCAATTGAACGCGAGGATGTAGCCGTTATTCTGATGACGGAAAAGCTTGTATCCCTGTGTCCCGACATCGTATATGACCTCAAGCTTAACCGCAAAAAGCCTTTGATTGTCGAAATACCCGACCGTCACGGCAACGGACGCACCAAGGACAGCATAACAAAGTATGTTCAGGACGCAATCGGCGTTAAGCTTTAAGCATTATCACTAAAGCTGAGAGGTAAACATATGCCAGAAAATAAAACAGATAATTTTTTAAAGGCGATTAAGAAGTACGCAAACGCTCAAAAAACAGCTATGGAGAGTGAGGTCAGACAGCTTAAAACCGAACGTCTGAAGGAAGCTGAGGAAAAAGCTAAGCGCGACAGCGAGCGTCTGAAAAAGGATAAGCTATACGAAACGCACAACCGCCGCACAGCTATGCTCGCGTCCAAAACCCAGGAAGGTCAGAAAAAGCTTTTTATCGAACGCTCAAAAATGACCGAAGAGGTATTCAGCCTTGCCGCGGAAAAGCTTAACAGTTACACAAAAACAGCGGAGTATTCCGAAAAGCTGAAAAACAGCGCTAAAGAAGTGGCTGAGCTGTTCGGAAGCAGGGATTGCGTGCTGTTTTTAAACGAACGTGACCTCGGAGCCGCGGACAGTCTTAAAGCATACTTTGACGGCAGCGTTGAAGTTAAAGAGGACAAAACCATCAAAATAGGCGGCTTAAAGGGCTATTGCGAAAGTATGGGAATTATTGCGGACGAAACGCTCGACACAAAGCTTGAAGCGCAGCGCGGATGGTTTGTAGAAAATGCCGGGCTGTCAGTACTTTGAACCTTCTTAACCGAAAGAGTGAATGAATATGAATAACAATGTAATTTACGGAATCAACGGTCCTGTTGTCACCGTGAAAAACGCCGACTGCTTTGAGATGATGGAGATGGTTCATGTCGGAAAGCAGAATCTTGTCGGTGAGGTTATCGGAATAACCGACAGGCAAACGACCATTCAGGTGTATGAGGAAACAACAGGATTAAAGCCCGGCGACCCTGTTACCGGTACCGGAGCGCCGATGAACGTGCTTCTCGGACCCGGAATTCTTGATAATATCTTTGACGGTATTGAACGTCCTCTTAAGGCAATTGAAGAACAGTCGGGTGCCTTTATCAGCAGAGGCGCGTCCGTTACTTCGCTTGACACCGAAAAGCTTTGGTACGTAACAATGACCGTTAAGCCGGGCGATAAGCTTGAAGGCGGACAGATATACGCCACACTTCCCGAAACTCCGATTATTGAACACCGTCTTATGGTTCCTCCCGAGCTTTCGGGTGTGATAAAGCAGGTTAAGCCGGACGGTGAATATAAGCTTTTTGACACCGTTGCGGTTATCGAGGACAGCCTCGGCGAATGTCACGAATTAAAGCTTTGCCAGCAGTGGCCAATCAGAACTTCAAGACCTGTAAAGCAGCGTCTTACTCCTTCAATTCCGCTCATTACCGGACAGCGTGTAATGGACACCCTGTTTCCGATTGCCAAGGGCGGCACCGCCGCGATTCCCGGCGGCTTCGGCACAGGAAAAACAATGAACCAGCACCAGCTCGCGAAATGGTGCGACGCTGACATTATCATTTATGTAGGCTGCGGTGAGCGCGGAAACGAAATGAGCCAGGTTCTCGACGAATTTTCCGAGCTTATCGACCCTAAGTCCAACCGCCCTATGACCGACAGAACCGTTCTTATCGCCAATACTTCAAATATGCCTGTTGCCGCTCGTGAGGCGTCAATATACACAGGCATTACCCTTGCCGAATATTACCGTGATATGGGCTATCATGTTGCGATGATGGCAGACTCAACTTCACGTTGGGCGGAGGCGTTGCGTGAGATTTCCGGTCGTCTTGAGGAAATGCCGGCAGAGGAGGGCTTCCCCGCGTATCTGCCTTCGCGTCTTGCGGAATTCTATGAGCGCGGCGGCAGAGCGGACGTGCTCAGCGGAGGAGAAGGCTCGGTAACGCTCATCGGCGCCGTATCGCCGCAGGGCTCGGACTTTTCTGAGCCGGTAACCCAGAACACAAAGCGCTTTACGCGCGTTTTCTGGGCGCTTGACAAAGCTCTCGCTTACGCAAGACACTATCCCGCAATTAACTGGATGGACAGCTACAGCGAATACTTTAACGATCTTGACCCGTGGTTCAGAGAAAACCTCGGCGACGATTTTGTCGAATACAGAAACCGCGTCAGCGCGCTTCTTCAGGAGGAAAATTCGCTGATGGAGATTGTAAAGCTGATTGGTTCAGACGTTCTTCCCGATGACCAAAAGCTTGTAATTGAAACCGCAAGGGCAATCCGCGTAGGCTTCCTGCAGCAAAACGCTTTCCACGCCGAGGATACTTATGTTCCGCTTGAAAAGCAAAAGCTTATGATGAAGGTGATTTTGCACCTCCACGAAAAGGCAAAAGAGGTTGTCGCGCGCGAGATTCCGATATCAAAAATTATAAAGCTCGGTCTTTTCGATAAACTGACCAAGATGAAGTATGATATTCCCAACAGCCGGCTTGATATGTTTGACGGTTACATTACCGAAATTGACGAAAAGCTCGGCGAGTTATTAAAGTAAGGAGGAAACGCATTGATTATAGATTATGTAGGCGTAAAAGAAATCAACGGATCGCTGATTGTAATGGACGGCGTGAAGGGCGTTTCCAACGAAGAAATCGTAGACATAAAGCTCGAAAACGGTACCGTGCGCCAGGGACGTGTGGTACAGATTGAAGGCGAAAAAATTGTAGTTCAGGTGTTTGAGGGCACAAGACGAATCAGTCTGAAAAACACCCGCACTCGCCTTACAGGTCACCCGATGGAAATGCCGCTTTCACCCGAAATCATCGGCAGGGTGCTTGACGGCGCCGGCAGACCTATTGACGGTCTCGGCGATATTTTCCCTCAAAAGAAGGAAAACATCAACGGCACACCGATAAACCCTGTTTCAAGAGTTTATCCTAAAAACTACATTAATACGGGTATTTCATCAATTGATACCCTTATGACATTAATCAGAGGCCAAAAGCTTCCGATTTTCTCAGGCTCGGGTATGAGCCACAACGACCTTGCCGTTCAGATTGTTCGTCAGGCAAAAATCAGCGGAGCCGACAGCACAAACTTCGGCGTTGTGTTCGCGGCAATGGGTGTTCAAAAGGACGTAGCTGAATATTTCCGCAAAAGCTTTGAGGAAAGCGGAGTGCTTTCAAGGGTTGTAATGCTGTTAAACCTCAGCAACGACCCGATTATCGAGCGTACGCTTACTCCGCGCTGTGCTCTTACAATCGCCGAGTATCTCGCGTTTGAGCTTGATATGCACATCCTTGTAATTATGACGGATATGACCTCATATGCCGAGGCATTGCGTGAGTTCTCGTCATCCAAGGGAGAGATTCCGGGCAGAAAAGGCTATCCGGGTTATCTTTATTCCGACCTCGCTTCTCTTTATGAAAGAGCGGGGATGATTAAAGGTCATCCCGGTTCGGTTACTCAGATACCGATTCTTACTATGCCCAACGATGATATCACCCATCCGATTCCCGACCTTACAGGCTACATCACCGAGGGACAGATTGTGCTTGACAGAGCGCTTCAGGGACAGGGCTTTTATCCGCCCGTAAGCGTTCTCCCTTCGCTTTCACGTTTGATGAAGGACGGCATAGGCGAGGGCTACACACGCGGAGATCATCAGGCTCTTGCCAATCAGCTTTTTGCTTCTTACGCAAAGGTTATTGACGCGAGAGCGCTTGCGTCGGTTATCGGCGAGGAGGAGCTTTCACCGATAGATAAAAAGTACATCGAGTTCGGAAGGCTGTTTGAGTCAAGATTTGTTAACCAGGGCTTTACCGAAAACCGAAGCATTGAACAGAGCCTTGACCTCGGCTGGGAGCTTCTTTCCACCTTGCCGAGAGAAGAGCTTGACCGTGTTGACGACGCGGTGCTCGACGTTTATTACAAGGGCTGAGGGGTGTCGTAATGGCTGTACAGGCAGTGCCCACCAAGGGCAATCTTATGAATACAAAAAAGTCTCTCGCGCTTGCCAAAAACGGCTATGAGCTTCTCGACAGAAAGCGTAATATTCTTATTCGTGAGATGATGACGCTTATTGAACACGCCAACGCTATTCAGCAAAAAATTGACGGAGCTTATGAAGAAGCGTATATAGCGCTGCAAACCGCCAACATAAGCAACGGCTTTTGTGAGGATATTTCAAACGCCGTGCCGATTGAAAACGGGCTGCATCTTGATTCGCGCAGCGTTATGGGCGTTGAGATTCCTATTCTCACAATGGATGAAAGCGATGTCTATAACTATTTGCACTACGGAACAAGAACTACCAATTCCGCTGTGGATAAAGCGTTTATTCTTTTCACTAAGGTAAAAAACCTTACCGTTGAGCTTGCGGAAATTGAGAACAGTGTTTACCGCCTTGCCGTTTCTATCAAGAAAACGCAAAAACGCGCAAACGCGCTGAAAAACATAATGATTCCGAGGTTTGAGGAAACGGTTAAGTTTATTACCGACGCGCTCGACGAAAAGGACAGAGAGGAATTCAGCCGTCTGAAGGTTATTAAACGCAAAAAATTGAGAGACAGCGAACAGCAATAAAAAACAGGCAGAAGGTGTTTTGTTACATCTTCTGCCTTTTTGATTGGTAATTTATTACAAATTTCCTTGACATTTAAAAGCTATTAAGGTAAAATGATTGTGATTTACTCATTAAAAAGCAGCTACTTTTTAATGAGTAAATCACGGTATAATTTTAAATCTTCGTCCTTAAAAACGTTAAAAATCACTTTAATGTCATAGTCAACAGACGCTTTAAAATCTTTGACTGTTTCAACCGCTGTTCTTGCGGCTTCGTCCTGCGGAAAGCCGAACACTCCGGTAGAAATACAGCAAAACGCTATACTTTTAAGATTGCTTTCACAGGCGGCGGAAAGACAGGAATTATAGCAGCTTTTCAGCATTTTGCAATCCTCCGCTGTTAAAAAGCCCTGAACAACCGGCCCGACTGTGTGAATAACATATTTGCACGGAAGATTGTAAGCAGGCGTAAGCTTTGCCCGGCCTGTGGGTTCTTCAAAGCCCTGCTTGTTCATTATTTCACTGCATTTGTTTCTCAGCTGAATCCCTGCAAAGGTGTGGATGCAGTTGTCAATACAGGTGTGGTTCGGTACAAAGCACCCGAGCATCTGCGAATTAGCTGCGTTAACAATAGCGTCGCACCGCAGCGTGGTTATGTCTCCCTGCCAAAGGTATATTCCTTCCTGCACCGGCTTTAAATCCTCTATTGCCGTAATTCCTTTGCTTTCGGTTTCCTCACGCAGATATTCATCCTGAATTTGTATAAAATTTTCGCTTGCTTCTTTGGGCATACGAATGTTAAATAAGGCGCGTAAAAGCCGCTTCTGTTCCTCCGGGTTTTCGGGAACAGAGTATTTTGTTTGATTTTGCTCATATAACAAAGCGTTTATAAGGTATAATCTTCTTTCACTCTGATTCAAAGAATCACCTGCCAATTTATAAATTTTTTAATAAAATTATATACATCTTGTCTTGTGTTTGTCAAGATAAGTAAAAAAGAAAGGTGGAATATTTAATGAAAAAACTGCTCAAAAAAGCTGTTGCTTCCGTACTTGCGGTTTCAATGCTCGCGTCGGTTGGCTCGGTTGCGGTATTCGCGCAGGTTGACGACAGCGACAACGGAAACAATTATTACAAGGGTGTTTTCTATTATCGCCCGGGACTCGGCGAAATAGCGCCGCTTACAGACAGCGTAGACTATTACACCTATTCCGATGATTATTTTAAGGGTGACAGCCGTGTTTACAATAATCATCTCGCAACCCTGAGTATGTCACTCGGCGAAGCTTCTGTAAGCAGTACCCGCGAGCCTTTTACAACTGAGGGCTACAAAAACAAAAGCCGTGATGTTACCGCGTTTCTTGAAGACACCGGCTTTTCGGAAATCAAGATTAATCAGTATTATGCCCAAAAGCCGACAAAGGATTCTCTCGGCATAGTTTGCGCTCATAAAAAGATTAACGACGGCGATAAGGATTACACTCTGCTTGCGGTAGTTCCGCGCAGCGCCGGTTATGAGGCGGAATGGGGCAACAACTTTGTACTCGGCGAAAGCGGAGACGCCGCAGGATTCGAAGGCAATGCGGACAAGGTTCTTGCTTACGCAAAAGACTATGTAGCCGAAAAAAATATTTCCGGTGATATTAAGGTGTGGACAGTAGGCTACAGCCGGGGAGCCGCAATTACAAACATTGTCGCTAAAAAGCTTATCGACGATCCAAAGGGTAGCATAGGCGAGACTGTCGAGCTTAGCTCAGACAACCTTTACGCGTATACTTTCGGCACACCTTCCGCCGCGGACAAAAACAACGATCCGCGCAACGAAAAGTACTCCGGAATTTTTAACTCCTACGCGAATACCGAAATTTCTTCCGCGATGGCTCCTGCTGATATGGGCTTTGAACGCTATGGTACAGACAATATGTTCCTTGATAAATCCAAAGAGGAGCAAATGCTGAATAATCTCGCAATATGCAATCCCGATATCTATCAACTGTACCTTGACGGAAACGGTTCAGGCTCTTTCTCACCTAAGAAATTAGGTCTCAATGACGGTTCAATCGGAATGGTAAACGACGAGGATTCGTATATCCCGGGCAACGCTACTGAATTTTTGCGCGGTCTGTGCACCTATCTTACACAGGTTTCCGGCGGTAGAGAAAACTTCGCTAAGGTTTATGAACAGCCTTTCTCTGATTTTCTCGCTTATTATGAATCTCTTACCGGCGATGACAGCACAGCGTTTACTTCAACTCTTACAGGTCACGAGGACACTCTTTCACTGGTAGTTTCAATGTACGCTTACTTTATGAAAACTAAGCTTCATAATGAAATCGAGGCTACAAAAAAAGAGGCTGAGGAAAAGGTAAAAGAGCTTGCCGGGGTTGCCGCTTCCGCCGACGAAGACAGCGATTCGGGTATCGGTTTTGCCGACGTGACAAAGGCAGGCGCTCAGCTTGTCAGATTCCTGCTGATGAAGCCTGAAAAAATCAAGCCCATCGCCGCCGGATATCTCGGAAATGTTCTCGGCGACGCTATGAAAGCCTCCGGCGCGACCGACGGGCAGATTGAAAAGATTTGCAACGAGGAGTCGCTTAACGCTCTTACACACCTTATCTCGCACCTTCTTCTCGGAAATGTATGGCAGAGCAGCGCGATAAGACCGCTTAAAATTGATAACGAGCAGATAAAAAACGCTGCCACACTTATCGGCAACTTTACAAACATAATGGCAGACCACGCAAACGAAGTTATTATATCCTGGCTCAGAATTTCCGATTCTTATTTCAGCGATTACGCATCGCTTACCGAATCTCAGACAGCAGGTTACCGCAGAGTGTACTTCGGAGCGGATACAGCTATGCTGAACGGTGAAATCACCGACGGAAACGGCGTAACAGTCGCGACTGTTACAAACGGTGAGCTTAAAAACGTGACCGATAAATGGGTTGGTTTCACAAGTACCGACGACGGCGGATTCTTCAGACTTCCGTTAAGCGAAGCGTACGAAATTAAGCTCAACAATGTAAGCGGAAAGCTTACCGCCAAGGTTGGAGAGTATGACTGTTACACAGCAAATACATCGGATGTGTTTGAACAGACAGTATACACCGAAAGCGAGAGAAACGCCGTACTCACATTACCGGCTGTTATCCTTGATGAGGCTTCCGAAGATGAATATACCTTTACTTTGGAAGAAGCTGAGGGCGAGTACCTTATCGGCGACATCGACGGAAACGGAGTTGTTAATGTTGTTGACGTAACTGCTCTGCAAAAAGCTCTTGCCAAAAACGATGGATTTACCGGCTTGTTCAAAATTATTGCCGATGTTGACGGCAACGGAAAGGTTTCTATTCAGGATGTAACTGAAATTCAGTTCTATCTTGCGGATATAGAAGGCAAGGGCGGCAAAACCGGCGAAACAGTTGTTTACCATTCATAAGAGCGGTTTCGTCCTGCGCTGCACGCGTGAGAAAATCATATAATCAAACCCGGACAAGAGCAGAGCCTTTTGTCCGGGTTTTCTTAAAAGGAATTATTTTGCTTTTATTTATGCGCTTTAATAATTTCTTCAAGCTTTTCAAGCAGAATGTTTTCGGGAATACCCGTTTTTTTGCTCAAATCCGATATGGTCGCGTTCTTTATCATCATCTTACCGATTGGGGTTTTAACAATTTTAAATCTGCCGTCAATTTTAATCAGTTCATCGGGCAGCCACGGGTGCTGTGATAAAATGTCGGTTAGCTTAGAATTGTTGTTATATTCCATTTTCTCCACCTCGATTTAGTTTTATTGCAGTATACTTTATCATAAAAAGTGTATAAATGCAAGGTGAATATAAAACATTTTTTATTAATTGTTGTAAATCTTTAATTGTTGTAAATCTTTACAATTTACCTGAATTGTGATATAATATCAAACAGATTATTTTTCTTTATTAGAAAATATAAAGGGGCGGTTTCCTTGAATAATCAAATAATTCGAAAAAGAATTTCATTTTTCGGCAGGGTACAGGGCGTGGGCTTCAGGTACACCGCGTCTTATGCCGCGAATAGCTGCGGAGTAACGGGTTGGGTCCGAAACGAATACGACGGTTCTGTTACAATGGAGATACAGGGAACAGAGGAGCAAATAGATAAAACCTTAAGCTTAATAAATCACGGACGTTTTATTCAGATAGACAGAATTCAGTCACGGCAGATAGCCTTGGATTCAAACGAAAGAACCTTCAGGGTGCGTTATTGAGGTGTTTTATGGAAGAATATGTAACACACAGAAGCGAAGTTTTTGATTACGCCAAAAACAAATATAATACAGAGCCTGAGTACCTTTGGGAAAGATTTCCCGGTTACGCTGTGCTGCGGCACGAAGATAACCGCAAGTGGTACGCGCTAATTATGAATATAACAAAAAGAAAGCTCGGAAATTTTCCCGATGAACCGGTGGATATAATTAATTTAAAGCTTTCCGATCCTCTTGCGGCAGAGCTGCTTACTCAACAGGAAGGTTATTTCAGAGGCTACCATATCAGCAGGGGAAACTGGGTTTCGGTTCTGCTCGACGGAAGCGTAAGTATGGATGATATTTTCGGGCTGATTGATGAAAGCTTTGCGGTTACAGCCAAAAAGCGGAAAAAATAATTGTGATATTTCTAATTATGGGTGACTTTTTTGTCAAATTATGTTATAGTAAGTTGTAAAGAATGGTTTTCCGGAAAGGTCATTTTACTTGCTATGGAACAAAGACGAACATCTCAAAGAAACTCCGCGCAGAGAACATCCCGCAGGAGAGCCTCAAGAGCAAAAAAGAGAAAATATAAAATACTTGCCGTGTTTTGCGGAGTAATGGCTGTAATGATATTATTCGCCGAGCTTGCGCGCGACAAAAGCGCCGCAAAGCCCGAGCCCGAACCTGTCGAGGTTGCGCAGACAAAGGTTGAAGAAAAGCCGACAGAGATTGAGTCGTATCAAATTCAGAACGTAAAGGTTATTTCGCAGGGCGATATGAAGGCAGGCTGTGAGACCTGCGCCTGCACAATGCTGCTTAATATTCTCGGCTTTGATGTGGATCAATACACGATTGCCGACAACTATTTGACGTGTGAATATATAAGCTGGGACGAAAACGGAAACAAGTACGGTCCCGATATGTACAGCGCGTTTGCCGGCTCCGCTTATTCGGGCTGGGGAGTTTATTCTCCGTCAATGGCAAAAAGTATGAATAATTACCTGAAAGATCAGAAGTCGAATCTTAAAGCGTACAGTAACGAAAACATTCCGCTTGAAACCCTGTGCAAGGATTATGTGTCAAAGAATGTCCCTGTAATGATTTGGGCGACAACCGATATGGCTGAGCCGTATGAATTTGATACGTGGACTGTTAATTATGTGGATGAAAACGCAAAGACAAAGGTTGGAGATTCCTTTTCATGGTATATGCACGAGCACTGCCTTGTGCTTGTCGGATTTGACAGCAAAAACTATTATTTTGCCGATTCTTCGGCAGGTAAAATTTCGGTTTTCGAAAAAAATCTTGTTGCTGAAAGATACAAGTTTTTCGGCTGTCAGTCAATTGTGGTTAAATAAGGTGATATTATGAAATGCGGCAGATGCGGATATGATAATTTGGGCTTTTCGACCCGGTGCGCAAAATGCGGAGCAAGGCTTAACGGCAAGGGTATGATAAAGAAAATGGTTATAGCGGTTGTTGTAATTGCGGCTTTATCAACCGCCGTGGTTGTTCTGGATTACAATGATATTCTTCCTTTCGGCATTTCAAAGTCTTCCGGACTTAAATCCTCGGGCAGCTTTGAGCTGGAGTGCGATAAAACCTCCGTGCCCGTTCAAAAGGATACGGAGGATAATAAAATAAAGTTTTCGTGCAGAAAAATTAACGGCGCGGCAGCTGTTCAATTGTACAGAAACGGACAAAAGGCTGCCGATTTTTCGGCTGACAATAAAGACAAGGACTTGTTTATTGCCGAGGCAAGCTGTAATTACCGTTCCGCTCAAACTGTTGAGTTCCGCGCGGTAATGAAGGAAGGCTCGCGGTATTATGAGTCAAACGTGATTAAAATAGAAGTAAAATAATACCTAAGGCAACACCGCACAATTCAAGGCGGAGGACGCCGCAGGGCTGACGTCTTGCAAGGACGACAACGCAGTTATGCGGAATTTTACACGGCAGATGTTAAAGCGTTTTATTAGATAGTAGTATTATATCAGAAAACAGTATAAAACGGCTCTGCTAAAAGCGGAGCCGTTAAAATTTGTAATAATTATAATAATATCAGGGAAAAGAAGAAGAGTATCGTAGCAAGTATGAATAAGATGTGGTACCATTTTTTATCGAAAAGCAAGCCGATAAATTCCCGAATAAACGCGTTTGGAAAGAAATACCATTTGGTCTTTGCAGAGATTCCCTGAGCGTAAAAGCCAAGCTTTTTTGACAGAATATATCCCCTGAAAATATGATAGTTTGTAGTCGCGAAGGCAATATGGACATCCTTGCTTTCGTTGCTGTTATTATCTATTATTTTTTTTGAGAAGTCAAAATTTTGATATGTATTTACGCTTTTGTCCTCTCTCAAAATCCGTTCGGCAGGAATACCGTTTTCAATCAGGTAACGTTCCATTGCCTCGCCTTCCGATATAACCTCGTCGCTGCCCTGACCGCCGGAGGGAACAAACACGGCGTGCTTGCCGTTTTTTTCGTACTGAGCCTTTTCGAAATTAACAGCGCTGTCCGTCCTTCCCTTTAACAGAGGAGTCAGGCTTCCGTCATTTCTGATGGCACAGCCGAGAATAATTATGTAATCCTTGTTAAATTCGGGCTTGTATTTGCTCGCCATAGCCGCGCACACAGTTGTGGATAAAAGCATACACTCAAAATAACACAAAATATAGATGAGAATAAATCTGATTAGAATAACAATGCTCTGATCTACAACATCCAAATTCAAGGTCACAATCCTTGTAGTTATCAGGGTTCCCGCAAGCCATAAAACGCTGATAGCGATACCAAGACCGTTAACAGGTCTGAAGCCTTCGTTCTTCATTAGCCAAATGTTGCTTATTGAAACGGAAATAGCCATAATCAACATCAATGGCATCGTTATTAAAACGAATTCCTCCCCGATTTTGTTAACTGTACCGGTAAATTCATACATTGTTTTTATAACGTTATTCATAAATTTATAAATTAAGAATGTCAGCAAAGCGGCTGAAAATAAGCCTAAGCCTCCGTACGCAATCATAGAGTACGAAAATTGTGCTTTCCGTATACTTTCGATAAACGACCAACCCATAACAGCTATTGTAACAGCTAAAGACGCGAAAACCGAGAAAATAACATATTTATACGCCGTAAAGTTAGTTCCGTTGGTGGTTTCAATAATGGTTCCGAAAGAATTAACATGGAAGGAATATTTGCTTAGATTGTATTCCGCGTTTTCGTCTGTGTCATTACCGTCATATAATATCGTTACGTCTGTTTTACCGCTTCCTACGGACTTAAAGTCAACCACCAGTTCTTTGTCCGACCACGAAACATCATCAAAATCATATCCGGTGTATTCAAGAACGTTGTCGCTGCTAAACTTTACCGTGAGGGAATTTATTTTACTGTTTTCTGAAAAACCGATTGCGGTTCTCAGTCTGTAGGTTGAACCAAAGGTGTTTATAACGATAAAGCATGAAATTATTAGAATGACATAGAAACACGCCAGTACAATAAACCTCTTTTTCCTTTTTTTCCTTTTCATAATGTATCACCAAGTTATAATTGATATTACTATTAAAGCATATAGAAATATAAATATCAAGTGAATATGTTGTAATTTTGTAATTATTTTTGACTTTACAATTATTATTCTTTGTAATATAATACGTTTGTTAAAGAGGTGTAATTTATGAAAAAATTCATTATAGCGGTTTTGGCGTCGCTCTCAATGCTTGTTTTCTTTTCTCCTGCCTGTTCGGCACAGGAGACAGGCGGTCAGGAGATAATTTCCCGGCAGGAGGAGTTTGTCCCTCAGTTTACCACTAACCCCGATTCATCCCTAAAGAACCACAGTACGTTATTTACCCTGGATACAAAGGGATACGCTTTGTTTTATACTCAAACAACGGTTTTGGCGCTTATAGCAGGTTATCTTATCCTGTTTAAGGTCAGAGGTATACCCAAGCACGAAAAATTACACAGAAGAAACAGATAAAAGCAGCCTTGTTCCGTAAGCGCGGTACAAGGCTGATAATTATTTTCTGAGCTTTTTAAAAAAATCCTTTAGCAGCTGCGAACATTCTTCTTCCATTAAACCTCCGTAATATTCCGGCTTAAATGTAAACGGCATTTCAAAAAGGTTTGTCACAGTTCCGCAGGAGCCGTTTTTTAAGTCATACGCTCCGAAATAAACCTTTGGAAGGTGGGCGTTTATTATTGCTCCGGCGCACATCGGGCACGGTTCAAGGGTTACATACATCTCGCAGTTCCACAGCCGCCAGCCTCCCAGGGCTTTACACGCGTTGTTAACAGCGTCAATTTCGGCGTGAAGCAGGGCGTTTTTTTCTTTCTCGCGCCTGTTCCTGCCATAGGCAACTATTTCGCCGTTTCTTACAATTACCGCGCCAATCGGAACCTCGCCGTCGTCAAAAGCTTCCTTAGCCATTTCAACGGCGGCAAGCATAAACCTTTGCTTGTAATTATTCATAATCATAAGCCCAAATACTCACGCGGAATCATATTTACGATCATCTCGGCGGTAAACAGGCTCAGCGCGATCATTGCTCCGGGATTCACCAAAAATGAGCTGATTTTTTCCTTGAAGGTGAGCAGATAAGAATCATCGGTTTTGTCTTCCAGCCTGAAGAAGCCGCGGTCTGATTTGGACAGATAGATTGCGGACAACAGTCCGAGAAAAGAAAACGCGGTAATTAAGCCAATGCAGATTATGTTTGAATATTCTTCCGAAACAACTTTATTTGATACAAGCGTATTCGAAAGCACCGCGTAAAAGTTGTTTATAAAGTGTATTATAACAGACGGAATAATTGAATTTGTTTTAACATCGACAAACGCGAAAATCAAGCCGAGCAAAAAAGCAAAGACAATTTGCGTTGTGTTTCCGTGCATTGCGCCGAAAAGCAGCGAGGAAGTCAATATCGCGAAAGCGTCGCCGTGCTTGCGCAGATAGTTCAATGCCAAGCCGCGAAAGGCGAATTCCTCGGCAAACGCCGGAACCAGTGCCGTTGAAATTACGCTCATTATAAATTCAATAACCGTTGTGCCCTCGGTGTCCTGAGTAGCGTAATTTTTCAGATTAAACAATGAAATGTTGTTATCAAAAATACCGGCAGCCAAATTCGCGAGCATCGCGACCCCCATTCCGAACATTAATACGGGAAAAAGCGTAGTTGGCTTTACAAAGGTTTTGGTGAGAATGTCACTTACTCTGTCCTTCGTTGCCAATAAAAAAATTACGCCGGGAATAAGCGAAGCTCCTACCGAATAGATGATTTGTAAAAAGAATTCGGTTTCATTTGTATTCGGAACCTGCGTAATCTGGGTTATCACCCTTATGGCAATGCTTAAAATATACATTGAAAGAAAGTAAGCCGTAACAAAAAGTCCCACCTTGTTGCTTACAGACCTGACGCTTTTTTTCTGCAATTTCTTTTGAGCTTCTATAGGATTAAAGGTTTGGGGATAATATCCGCCGTAATAATTATACATATAAATCACCAAAATAATAATAACATAATATTTTTGTTATTTCAAGAAAAAATAATGGCAATACCGCATAATTCAGGTGTGCGGTGTTGCCTAAGCATTACAAGACTGTAAATTGACAAACACGCGCTTTGGTGGTAATGTAAACTTATATTATAATACGAGGAGTATGCCATATGATTACTGCTATGCTTTTCGCGGGCGGCAGCGGCGTTAGAATGCAGTCCTCAGACCTGCCAAAACAGTTTTTGGAGGTGGGGGGAAAGCCAATAATTATACACACAGCCGAGCATTTCGCGAGTCACCCATGGGTTGACGGTATTGTGATTGCCTGCAAGGAGGATTGGATTGATTACCTGATAAAGCTGATTGAGCAGTTCAGGGTTCGAAAGGTTAAAGCGGTTGTCCCCGGCGGCAAAACCGGGTTTGACTCAATCCATAACGGTGTTATGGCTACTGCCGAGTTTTCAAAGAAACCGGACGATATAATTTTGATTTGCGACGGCGTGCGCCCGATGCTTTCCCGGGAGCTGATTACAAATTGTATCGAGCACACAAAAAAGTACAGCTCGGCTGTTCCCGTCACTCCGAGCATCGACTCGCTTCTTTACAGTACGGACGGCGAAACCTGTCAAAAAAGCTATGACCGCGGCACTATGTACATTACCCAGGCTCCTCAGGGCTACACAATGGAAAAAATTCTATGGGCGCATAACGAGGCGTATAAGCGCGGAATCTTAAACCCGGTTTCATCGAGCGAGCTTTTAATCGAATTGGGCGAAAAGGTTCATATATTCAGGGGGGAAAGGTTTAACATTAAGGTCACGACTCCCGAGGACTTAATTACACTGCGGTCGCAGTTTTATTACGAAAGCTTTAAAAAATTCGCGAAAGAAGAATTAAAGTATGGAATATAAAGTTAAGGATAACACTAAGCAAAGCGTTTATTCCGATTTGCTTGAAATCGCGTCCTCAAATCCCGGCTGGGAAAAGCTGAAAAACGCCACGGTGCTTGTTACGGGCGCGGGAGGCTTTATCGGCTTTTATCTTTGCGCTTCGCTTTTGCTCAGAAACGATTTGAATAACGATAATATAAAGGTGATCGCGCTTGTCCGCAACGAAGAAAGGGCGAAGAAAAAATACGGCGGCTTGCTTGACCGCGCCGATATTTCGCTTTGCGTTCAGGATGTTTCGGAAAAAATATCGGTTGAGCCCGCGGATTATGTAGTTCACGCGGCAAGTCAGGCAAGTAATATTCAGTTTGAAACAGACCCGGTCGGAACAATTAACGCAAACCTTTTGGGTACCGCGAGTGTGCTCGATTACGCGAGGGAATGCAAAAGCAAAGCGGTTTTGATTGTTTCAAGCTTAAAGGTTTACGGAACAATTTACGGTTCCCAAAAGAAAATCAGGGAAGAGGACAGCGGTTATATAGATATAACCTCATACAAAAACTGCTACGCAATGGGTAAGCGCGCTTCCGAAACGCTTGCCGCAAGCTACAGCAGAGAATACGGTATGAATATAAAAATTGCGCGGCCTTCATATATTTACGGCGCGGCTTCTCTTGATGACGACAGAGTTTGGGCGCAGTTTATCGCAAATGTAGTCAGAAGGCAAAATATATTGCTTAAATCAAACGGAGCGGCAAACCGTTCGTTTTGTTATGTTACCGACACCGTAACCGCGCTCCTGTATATTTTGCTTTCGGGAGAAAACGTTACGCCGTACAATATTTCAAACGAAAAATCAGACACTACCATAAGAGGCTTTGCTCAAACGGCGTGCAGGGCGTTTCCCGAAAGGAACATAAGCCTGAGCTTTGCCAATCCTGAGGATGAAAGGGAGCCGGAGCCTCTTTTAACACCTCTTACACCGGTGCCCGAGATTCTTGATAACACGAGGCTTCGCGCGACCGGATGGACGCCTAAGGTTGACCTTGCGGAGGGAATCCGCAGAGCTGTTGCTGTTCTTGAGGAATAATTTTGACTAATAACTATAAATCTTTGGTGCTTTTGACAACACACAATAACTTGCGTTATATTGACAAATAAGCAGAAAATATGGTATTATTAATAAAATACGGTTAAAAAATCTATTGATAAAATCACGGCACTCCGCCCAAAATTACGGGCGGATTTCACAGGGAAAAGATACGGAGGTTTATTATGAATACCGCGATTATACTTGCAGGCGGAGTAGGAAGCAGAATGGGCGTTGACCGTCCCAAGCAGTTTTTGATGGTTCAGGACAAGCCGATAATCTCCTATTGCTTTGATATATTTCAAAAGCACGGCAAAATTGACAATATCGTTGTTGTGGTAAGCGAACAGTGGCAGGGCTTTGTCGAGGAGTACGCCGCAAAGTACGGCGTGGACAAAATCCGAGGCTACGCTCCGGCAGGAAAAACAAGACAGCACTCAATTTATAACGGACTTAAATGCATTGCCGAAAACGCCGCGGATACGGACATTGTTATTGTGCACGACGCCGCGCGTCCTCTTGTATCCGACCAAATTATCGACGACTGTATTCAGGGTGCGACCGATTATGACGGCGCAATGCCTGTAATCACCGTAAAGGACACGGTTTATCAGAGCGCGGACGGTTCAAAAATTGACCGCCTGCTTAAAAGAAGCGAGCTTTTTGCCGGACAGGCTCCGGAAAGCTTTAAGTTTAAAAAGTACTATCAGATACATAACGAGGTTACCGACGAGGAAATCGGCGCTACCGCAGGCAGCAGCGAAATCGCTTACCGCCACGGAATGGAAATCCGTATGGTTAAAGGCAGCGAAAGAAACCTTAAAATTACAACAATCGAGGATTTGGAAACCTTTGAAACGATTTTGAAAGGGGATTTATAATAATGAAAACGATGAAGGCAAGAGTTTTAAGAGCGGTAGGCAACCTTGAATACTGCGATTATCCGATGCCCGAGGTAAAGCCCGACGAGGTGCTTTTCAAAGTAAAGGCTTGCGGAATATGCGGCTCTGATATTCCCAGAATTTTTGTAAACGGCACATATCATTTTCCTACAATCCCCGGTCACGAGTTTTCGGGCGAGGTAGCGGCTGTAGGCGATGAAAAGAACAGCGGTTTAATCGGTATGAGAGCTACTGTTTTTCCGCTTATCCCATGTAAGCACTGTGAAAACTGCAACAACGGCAATTACGAAATGTGCAAGAGCTATGATTACCTCGGTTCAAGAAGCGACGGCGCTTTTGCCGAATATGTAAGGGTGCCGGTTTGGAACCTTGTTCCGATTCCCGACAGTCTTTCTTTCGAGGAGGCAGCAATGACCGAGCCCTGCGCTGTTGCCATTCACGCGTTAAGACGCGCGGGCATCGAAGTCGGCGACAACGTTGTTATTTACGGCCCGGGCACAATCGGTATGCTGATTGCCCAGTGGGCGAGAGCCTGGGGCGCAAGAGTTCTTCTTGTCGGAACAGATGTTAATAACTGGGATTTTGTCGAAAGCCTCGGCTTTACCGAATACTGCAATTCATCTCACGCAAATCCTGTTGAGTGGGTTAAGGAAAAAACCGGCGGAATCGGCGCGGACGTCGCAATCGAGGCGGTAGGCGTAAATGTGACTGCCTGCAACTGCCTTGAAAGCGTCGCAAGCGGCGGCAAGGTAATTTTTGTCGGAAATCCTCACGGCGACTTTACCTTTCCGCAGAATACCTACTGGCAAATTTTAAGAAAACAGCTTTCGATTTTCGGCACATGGAATTCAAGCTACAGCGACACTCACAAGAGCGACTGGAATATGGTTGTTAATGCTATGGCGAGCGGCAAAATTGACGCCAAAAAGCTGATTACACACAAGTTCAGCCTTGAGGATATGGACAAGGGACTTGATATTATGAAAAACAACACCGAGTTTTTCGCAAAGATTTTAGTTGTAAACGAGTAAGAGGTGCTTTTATGAAAGGTATGCTTTCTCCTTCTCTTATGTGCGCCGATCCGCTTAATTTGCAGGCGGACATTGAAAAGCTTGACGCGTTGGGTGTTGAATATATTCATCTTGATTTTATGGACAATAAATTTGTTCCGAATATGACGCTCGACACCAACCTTGTAAGAGCTGTTAAACGCGTGCTTAAAAATATGAAAAGAGATATTCATATTATGGCGTTTGAGCCGGAACAGTATTTTGACCGTATGGATATAGGAAGCGGAGATATTGTATCGGTTCATTATGAAGCCTGCGAAAACCTTCACGAGGTAATTGCCGATATAAGGTCAAGGGGAGCTTCACCGTTTGTGGCTATCAGTCCGGACACAAAGCCGGAGGTTATTCTCGATTATATCGGCGAGATTGACGGCGTGGTTGTTATGACGGTTTACCCGGGCTTTGCCGGCGCTCCGCTGGTTGACGGAAGCTTTGAAAAGCTCAGCGCGGTAAGAAAGCTTATTGATGACAGCGGCAGCAACGTTATTCTTGAGGTTGACGGTCATGTCAGCTGGGATTTGTGTCAGGAAATGCGCAGACGCGGAGCTGAGCTGTTTGTTGCCGGTTCTTCTTCAATCTACGGCAAGGGACTTAAACTGGAGGATTCCGTTCCGAAAATGACGGAGCTTATTAAATAAATTATATATTAATCATAACCAGAGGTGTGTTTGTGAAGTATCAGCTTGAGGTAAAGGAACTTTTGATTGCTGAAAATAAAATGATTCTCACTATAATGGGAACTATTGAGGATTCAAAAATTAATTCTCATTTTATTTCCAAACCAAAATTAGTTTTACATTTTAATAACGGTCAGGAGGACAGACGTATTCCGTTTGTACTTTCCAACGTTGTACACGTTGACGGAAAATGCTATTTTTCAGGCAGGTACACATACCGTCTGGATTTGCTTTTCTGGAAAACAAGAGAAGATTATTTGCCCTTTGAGATGTATCTTAATCTCGGATTTGAAGATTTTTATTCTGAACGCATTGACGTGGACCTAACACCTGTTGAAACCCTGTATGACAACAAGTGCTTCCAATACATTGTAAAGGGTAATCACATTTTGTTTATGCCCAATAAAAGGGCGATTAAGCACAACCCGGTCGCAAAGTTCATAGTAACCTTCTTTTTCAAGTTGTATAAGGTAATTTATTACTTTATCGCAATAGCGATGATTCCGCTGTTTTTCTGCGAAGCGATCAATAAAAGCTTTGGCATTAAAAAAATGCCGGCGAGGTTTAACGATGAAAGCCTGATCCGAAGGCTTTTTGCCTATTCTTTTTGGCGCTTTTCAAATGTTTCAACTGTTAAGGTATCGCTTTGGACGGTTAAAAGATTTATATTTAAAAGATGCTACAGATTTTTTAAGCTGTTTAAAATTAAAAGCAACAGGCTTACATTTATTTCGCTCAGGCGCGACGATATTTCGGGAAACTTTGCTTTTGTTTACGACAAGCTCAAGGATAACCCCGGCTTGGATATTCACTTTATCTTAAACGACCACACTATAACCGAAATGAGCTTAGGCGAGATTATTGATTTTACAAAATCATGCGCCACCAGCAAGGTTGTTGTGCTTGACGAGTTCACTCCGCAGATTCACTATATCGACCTGCGCGAAGAAACAAAGCTTGTTCAGCTTTGGCACGCCTGCGGCGCGTTTAAAACCTTTGGCTTTACCCGTCTTTCAAAGCCCAAGGGCTCGCCCCAGCCCACGCGCAACCACAGAAGCTACGATTATGTTACAGTCAGCTCGACTTACTGTAAAAAATGTCATTCCGAAGGCTTTGGTATTTCTACGGAAAATGTCGTTGCTACGGGAATACCGAGAACAGACGTGTTCTTTGACGAAGCCTATAAGCAGGAGGCAAGGGAGAAGTTTTACAGCGAACATCCCAACTTTGCCGGCAAAAAGATTATTTTGTTTGCGCCTACCTTCAGAGGTATGGTAAAGGAAACCGCGTTTTATCCGACAGAAATGTTTGACGTCAGCGAAGTGTGCAGGCGCGTTCCCGAGGATTATGTAATTATTATTAAGCATCATCCCTTTGTAAACGACGTTCAGCCTATTCCGGAGGAATACGCCGACAGGGTTATTGACCTTTCGGAGGATAACGAGCTTAACGATTTGCTGTTTGTAACCGACGTTATTATCACGGATTATTCTTCGCTTGTATTTGAAGCGTCGCTGCTTAATATTCCCATGGTTTTCTATGCCTTCGATTTGGAAAAATATATCAACCAGCGCGACTTCTATTTTGACTTTAAGCTCTATGTTCCCGGAAAGATTGTTTATTCTCTCGATCAGCTTATCGACTGCATAAATGAACAGGATTACTGCACCGAGCGCATTGCTCCGTTTGCCGATATGTTCTTTGATTACCGCGACGGCAAGTCAACCGATCGCGTGGTTAAGCTGATTTACTCCGCCTTGAACGATGTTCCGTACGCGGATGAAAAAAATGCTTGACAAAACAAAAATAATGTATTATAATAACTTGGTAAAATAAAGTAAAGCAGAAATGCTTTCACCTGTGGGGTGTCGTCTGCACGGGTCAATACACTGACTGAGTATATGTTACTGTTGTATTGCAATGCGGACGGATGTGTTTCTGTCCGCATTTGTTTTTTACACGAACTTTGGAGGTGCTTAACCATCGGCAAGAAAACAAACAACATTCAGATTAACGAAGAAATCCGAGATAAAGAGCTGAGAGTAATCAGCTCGGACGGTCAACAGCTTGGTATTATGTCATCAAAGCAGGCTCTTGAAATCGCAGAGCAGAAAAACCTTGATTTGGTAAAGATTGCTCCGCAAAGCAATCCGCCTGTTTGTAAAATTATGGACTACGGCAAATACCGCTTTGAACAGGCTAAAAGGGAAAAGGAAGCAAGGAAAAATCAGCATATTGTCGATATAAAGGAAGTACGCCTTTCGCTTAACATTGACACTCATGATTTTAACACCAAGCTTAACAATGCTCTTAAGTTTATTAAGCACGGCGACAAGGTTAAGGTATCAATCCGCTTCAGAGGACGCGAGATGGGACATCCCGAAATCGGTCTTGACACAATGAAGCGTTTTGCCGACGCGTGCGGTGACGCTGTTGTTGTTGAAAAAGCCCCTAAGCTTGAAGGCCGTAATATGCTGATGTTTCTTGCGCCAAAGTCAAATAAGTAATTTAATAGGGAGGATATAAAAATGCCTAAAATTAAAACACACAGCGGTGCTAAAAAAAGATTTAAACTTACTAAGAACGGTAAAGTTGTACGCGCTCACGCTAACAAAAGCCACATCTTGAATAAAAAGACAAGAAAGCGTAAAAGAGGTCTCCGTCAGACAGTTATTGCTGACAGAACAAATACCCCACAAATGAAGCGTCTTATTCCTTACAAATAATTACGTTTCACATTTAATTTAAAACAACGGAGGTAATATATAATGGCACGAGTAAAAGGTGCGATGATGACTCGCAAAAGAAGGAAAAAGACATTAAAGCTTGCCAAGGGCTACTGGGGTGCGAAATCCAAACACTTTAAGATGGCTAAACAGGCGGTAATGAAGTCCGGCAATTATGCTTATATTGGCCGTAAGCAGAGAAAGAGAGATTTCCGCCGTCTTTGGATTACAAGAATCTCGGCTGCCTGCAAGGCTAACGGCACAAACTATTCAACATTTATGAACGGCATCAAAAAGGCAGGCATCACACTTAACCGCAAGATGCTTTCAGAGATCGCTATTTCCGATCCTGCCGCTTTCACATCACTTGTTGAACAGGCTAAAAACGCTTATGCGTTGTCGTCCTTGCAAGGCGCCAGCCTTGCCGCGTCCTTCGCCTTGTCTTGCGAAAAATATCCTCGCAAAATATAAGTCTACTTTCTATCAGGAATCAGTATAAATTTATTAACTGTGAACGCGTTTGGGTTTCCCAAACGCTTTTACTGTTTTAGGAGAATGTAATGCCTATTTTGACAAGCAAAGACAATAAACACATAAAAAACGCTGTAAAACTCAAAAAAAGCGCGAAGTACAGAAGAAAAACCGGATTTTTTATTGCCGAAGGCGTGCGAATTTGCGTTGACGCAATGCTCAGCGGAGCGGAAATAGAAACGCTGTTTGTTACCGGAGAAGCCGCGGAAAAAAACAGCTGTGAGTACGAAAAGCTGAGTGATTACTGCAAAAACAGTTTTACCATTACGCCTGAGCTTTTTGAGTATATCAGCGACACTCAAAACCCGCAGGGGTTTCTTTGCGTAATAAAAACACTTGACAAAAGCTGTCAGTTTGATACAATAAAAGTTAACGGAAAATTTATCGCGCTCGATAATATGCAGGATCCAAACAATTTGGGTACTGTTTTAAGAAGCTGCGAGGCTTTCGGAGTTTCGGGTGTAATTATGTCCGCTGACTGCTGCGACATTTACAGTCCAAAGGTTGTAAGGGGCAGTATGGGCGCGGTTTTCAGAATTCCGTTTATTATTTGTGATTCAATCGCAGATTTTTTAAGCGAAAACAAGGAGCTTAATTCATATGCCGCGGTTGTTGACTCAAACGCGGAGCTTTTAACCGAGGTGAAATTCGACTTGCCCTGCGTCGCCGTAATAGGGAACGAAGGGAACGGATTAAAGCCGCAAACCGTAAGCTCCTGCGACCGTAAAATTACAATTCCTATGAGCGGCAAAGCGGAGTCGCTTAACGCGTCCGCAGCCGCTGCCATTCTTATTTGGGAAATGACAAAATGATTTCAGAAAACGCAAAATATTGGATTTGGTTAACGCAGTGTCTCGGATATAACAATCCAAAGTTCGGCAGGCTGCACGAATTGTATGACAATATCAGCACATTTGCCGAAGGCGGCGAGCGTGAGTGGAGATTAAGCGGAATTCTTTCTTCGGCTGATATATCAAGGCTTGAAAAGCTTCCGCTGTCGGTTTCCGGCAAAATCATATCGGATTGCCAAAGGCTTAATTATTCCGTAGCCACGCTTGAGGATGATTTTTATCCCGAAAAACTGAGAAATATTTATTCTCCTCCTGCCGTGCTTTATATGTGGGGCAATACCGATATTTTTGACGACCGGCTTGTAATCGGCATAGTCGGAACCCGTTGTGCTTCATCATACGGAACAAGGAACGCTTATCAGTTTGCTTACGCGTTCGCAAAATGCGGAGTTGCTACCGTCAGCGGAGGAGCGCTCGGGGTGGACTGCGCGGGGCACAGAGGCTCGCTTGCGGCAGGCGGTGTGACAATTTGTGTTCGCGGCTGCGGAATTAATCATCCGTATTTGCCCGGCAACTCAAAAATGAGGGAGGACATAACACGAAAAGGCGTTGTGATTTCCGAATACCCTCCTTTTACCGAGGCGTATCCTTTTCATTTTCCGGCAAGGAACAGAATCATTGCCGGCCTTTGTGACGGATTGCTTATTATTGAATCAGGTGAAAAAAGCGGTTCATTAATTACAGCTAACCTTGCTCTTGAAATGGGCAGGGAGGTTTTCGCACTTTTAGGCAACAACAGTCCCAAAAACAGCGGCTCCAACTCAAGAATAAAAGAGGGCTCCGCTATTCCTGTAACCGATTTTATGGATATTTTAGCGGAATTTGATAATATATATGTAACGGAAGATGAAGTTGACTTTGACGATATATCGCTTGCGGATATAAACGCTATTCCCGTGAAAGAAGCGAGACGTTCACCACGCAAAGCCGCTGCCCGAAGCACCGCGAAATCCGATGCTCAAAAAGCTTCCGTTAACAATTTAAATAAAAAGGAAACCAAAAACGAAGATAAGCCTGCGCACAAGCCTGACGTCAGGCTTACCGAAACTCAAAAGAAGGTATATGATTATCTTTCCGGCGAGCCTGTTCATATTGACAAAATTGCTTCCGATTTAAAAATGCCCGTTTTCAAGGTGTTAAGTACATTGTCATACCTTGAAATCAGCGGACTTGCGGAAGCTGCCGTCGGAAGAAAATTCAAATTAAAGTAGGAGGAATTTAATGTCAGATTTAGTAATTGTAGAGTCTCCTGCAAAAGCAAAGACAATCAAAAAATATCTGGGAAATAATTACGAGGTTGTGGCTTCGATGGGTCATGTGCGCGACCTTCCCAAGGCACGTCTCAGCGTTGATATAAAAAACGGCTTTGCTCCGAAATACGATATTATAAAGGGCAAAGAAAAGCTTGTAAAAGATTTGAAAAAGCTCGCGTCCGAAAGTGACAGCGTGTATCTCGCGACCGACCCCGATCGCGAAGGCGAGGCAATTTCATGGCATTTGGCGTATATTCTCGGCTTGCCCGAGGATTATTCCCAGCGTGTGGAATTTAACGAAATTACCAAAACCGGCGTGCAAAACGGTATGGCGCATCCGCGCTCGATTAACAACGACCTTGTTAACGCTCAGCAGGCAAGAAGAATTCTTGACAGACTTGTAGGCTACAAGCTAAGTCCGTTTATTTCTCAAAAAATCCGCCGCGGTCTTTCCGCCGGACGCGTTCAGTCTGTAGCGCTCAGAATTATTGTTGACCGCGAAAACGAAATCCGCAAGTTTAAACCTGAGGAATACTGGACAATTGACGCAAAGTTTATTCCCAAAGGAAGCAGAAAGTCTTTTGCCGCTACACTTTATTCCGACGCGAACGGAAAAATAAAGATTACTAATCAGGAACAGGCGGATAAGATTGAAGCCGACCTGCAGGGCGCTGATTATATCGTTACAAAGGTAAGAAAGGGAACCAGGAAAAAATCCCCGGCTCCTCCGTTTATCACCTCAACCCTGCAGCAGGAAGCGTCGAGAAAGCTGGGCTTTCAGTCACGGCGTACAATGAGGGTTGCCCAGGAATTGTACGAAGGCGTTGACATTCAGGGAATGGGAGCGACAGGTCTTATCACTTATATGCGTACTGATTCACTTAGAATTTCCAATGTTGCCATTGACGAGGTTACAAAATACATCGCTGAAACCTACGGCAATGATTATCTTCCGGCAAAGCCCAGGTTCTTTAAATCAAGAAATAACGCTCAGGACGGACACGAAGCTATCAGACCTTCCATGCCGTCGCTTGAGCCTGACAAAATAAAAAGCAGTCTTACAACAGACCAGTACAAGCTTTATAAGCTTATTTGGAGCCGATTTACAGCTTCGCAGATGGCAGAGTGTATCCAAAAGACCACTCAGGCGGAAATCGAGGCAAACGGTTATACATTCAAGGCGTCGGGTTACTATGTCGATTTCCCCGGCTTTACCGCGCTGTATACGGAAGGCAGGGACGAGGCTGAGGAAAAGGCTTCCCAACTTCCTCCTCTTGAAAAAAATATGCCTGTAAGGTGTAAGGAGCTTAAAAAGAATCAGCACTTTACACAACCGCCGGCAAGGTATACCGAAGCGTCGCTGATTAAGACGCTTGAGGAGTACGGAATAGGCAGACCTTCCACGTACGCCGCGACAATTACCACTCTTACCGGCAGGGAGTATGTAAAGCGCGAAGCCAAAAGCCTTGTGCCCACCGAGCTCGGCGAGGTTATTACAAAGCTGATGAAGGAGCGTTTTCCTAAGATTGTAAACGTTAAGTTTACCGCTCAAATGGAAGACGAGCTCGACAGCGTTGAAAGCGGAGAGGTTAAGTGGAACGAGCTGTTGGACGAATTTTACGGAGATTTCGAAAAAACCCTGAAGGAAGCAAAATCCGAAATGGACGGAGTTAAGCTAAAGCTTAAAGAGGATGAAACCGATATTGTCTGCGACAAATGCGGCAGAAAAATGGTTGTGAAGGTTGGCCGCTACGGAAAGTTTATTGCCTGTCCCGGTTATCCCGAGTGCAAAAATATAGTTAAGTACGTTGAAAAAACAGGCGCGTCTTGTCCAAAGTGCGGCGGCGACGTTATTGTAAAGCATACAAAGAGCAAGCGTGTTTTTTACGGCTGCTCAAATTATCCCGACTGTGACTTTGTAAGCTGGAACGAGCCTACAAACGAAAAGTGTCCTCAGTGCGGACAAATTCTCTATAAGAAAAAAGGAAAGAAGCCCTCGCTGTTCTGCGCTGCGGACGGCTGCGGCTTTACAAAGACGGAAAAAACGGAAGATAAATAATGTATATTAACGTAATAGGCGCGGGACTTGCCGGATGTGAAGCGGCAATGCAAATCGCAAACCGCGGAATCAAAGTCAGGCTTTATGAAATGAAGCCGAAAAAGAAAACTCCCGCGCATAAATCCGATTTGTTCGGAGAGTTGGTGTGCTCAAATTCTTTAAAAGCTATGCGCATTGAAAGCGCCGCCGGTCTGCTTAAGGAGGAAATGAGGCGTTTGGATTCCTTTTTGATGAAATGCGCCGACAAATGCACCGTTCCGGCAGGCGGAGCGCTCGCGGTTGACCGCGATATTTTTGCAGGGCTTGTCACCGGGGGAATTAAAAGTCATCCCAATATTACAGTAATAAATGAGGAGATAACTTCGGTTCCGTCAGACGCTGTTACTGTTATAGCGACGGGGCCTCTTACCTCCGACGCGCTCGCGGCTGAGATTGAAAAGCTTTTCGGCGATTCCCTCTCCTTTTTTGACGCGGCGGCTCCCATCGTCACAGGTGAAAGCGTTGATATGGAATATGCTTTTTGCGCGTCGCGCTATGACCGCGGCGGCGAGGATGACTATATAAACTGCCCGATGAACAAGGAAGAGTACGAAGCCTTTCACACCGGGCTGATAAACGCCGAACGCGCTCCTCTGCATGATTTTGACGTTAACAATCCCAAGGTTTATGAAGGCTGTATGCCTGTTGAGGTGTTGGCGCAAAGAGGAGAAGGCGCGCTCAGGTTCGGACCGATGAAGCCCATTGGTTTGGTTAATCCGAAAACAGGTCACCGTCCGTGGGCGGTTTTGCAGCTTCGCAAGGAGAATTCCGCGGGAAGTATGTATAACCTCGTGGGGTTTCAAACTAATTTGAAGTTTCCGGAGCAAAAGCGTGTGTTCTCGCTGATTCCGGCGCTTCACAAGGCGGAGTTTGTACGCTACGGAGTTATGCACCGCAATACCTTTCTTTGTTCTCCGAAAATACTTAATTCTGATTTTTCTGTTAAAGAAAATAAAAAACTGCTTTTCGCCGGACAAATTACCGGCGTAGAGGGGTATATGGAAAGCGCGGCTTCCGGAATAATGGCGGGCATAAACGCGTTAAACCTTTTGCTTGAAAGGCAAACCGTAACCTTGCCTGATACAACAATGATCGGTGCGCTTTCACGTTATATTTCAAACCCCGGTGTGAAAAAGTTTCAGCCGATGGGAGCGAACTTCGGAGTTCTTCCCGAGCTTGAAAACAGACCGAGGGATAAAAAAGAACGAGGTAAGGCATATGCGCAACGCGCTTTAAATGACTTACAAAATTTTTTAAACGGTGGTCAGTATGAAGATAATCATTGATGCTTTCGGCGGCGACAACGCTCCTCTTGAAATAATCAGGGGCAGCGCCCTTGCCGTTAAGGAGCTTGGCGCTGAGATTATACTTACAGGAAACGAAGCTGAGATAAAACGTGTGGCAAAAGAAAACAATATCTCGCTTGATAATATTGAAATAGAGGACTGCGACGGGGTAATCACAATGGAGGACGACCCTCTTGCCGTCAGAAAAACCAAGAAAAACAGCTCGATGGCTGTCGGATTCCGCCTGCTTAACGAAGGCAGAGGACAGGCTTTTATCAGCTGCGGAAACAGCGGAGCGCTTTGCGTCGGCGCCACAACCATTGCCGGAAGAATAAAGGGAATAAAGCGCACGGCTTTTGCTCCCGTTCTTCCTACCGAAAACGGATTTTTTATGCTGCTTGACGGCGGAGCCAATGTTGACGCGCGTCCCGAAATGCTGTATCAGTTCGCGCTTATGGGCGCTGTTTATATGGAAAAGGTAATGAAGGTAAAAAATCCCCGTGTCGGTCTTGCCAACGTCGGCACCGAGGAGCAGAAGGGAACCGAGCTCTACCGCGAAACCTATCAGCTGTTGAAGGACAGTAATTTAAATTTTGTCGGAAATGTAGAGGGCAGAGATGTGCCCAAGGGTGTCTGCGACGTGTTCGTTTGCGACGGATTTACGGGAAACCTGATTTTGAAAACCTATGAGGGCGTGGCTATTACCCTTATGAAAAAGATAAAGCATATGTTTTCGGACAGCGCAAAGGGCAAGCTTGCGGCTTTGCTCACAATGAGCGATATTAAGGAATTAAAAACCAAGTTTGACTACAATAAATACGGCGGAGCACCGATACTCGGTTCATCAAAGCCTGTGTTTAAGGCACACGGCGACTCAAAGGCTGTAACGCTTAAAAACGCGGTAGAGCTTTCTATGAATTATGTAAAGGGCAACGCAATTGACGAAATATCTTCAAGTCTTGCATCTGGTGATATGTAATGGATGAGTTAGAAAGAAAAATAGGGTATCAGTTTAAGGATAAGGCTTTGATGAAGGAGGCAATCACACATTCCTCCTACGCTAAGGAAAGAAAATCACGGCATATTAAATACAACGAAAGGCTCGAGTTTTTGGGCGACGCGGTGCTTTCGATTGTTGTTTCAGACTACATATTCAAGCATTGCCCCGAATTGCCGGAGGGTGAGCTTACAAAGCTGAGGGCTTCGCTTGTGTGCGAAAAATCACTTTTCGACTTCGCGAAAAGTATAGATTTGGGAAAATACCTTATTCTCAGCAAGGGCGAGCGAAATAACGGCGGAGCTGAAAGACCTTCGATTTTATCGGACGCTTTTGAGGCTTTAATAGCTGCGATTTACATTGACGGCGGCTACGAACCTGCTTCAAAGCATATTCTTAATTTTGTTATCCCGGCTATAAAAAGTTCAAAAGCCAAAAGAAACAAGGACTACAAAACTACACTGCAGGAAATTGTACAAAAAAATCCGGGTGAAAAGCTGGAGTATGTTCTTGTGGCGGAAAGCGGTCCCGACCATAACAAGCATTTTGTGGTTGAGGTTCACCTCAACAGCAATGTAATAGGCAAGGGCGGCGGACGCAGCAAGAAGGAAGCAGAACAGCAGGCGGCTCACGAGGCTTTGGAGTTGATGGGATATTAAGCAGGGCAATATTTCTATTTTTATACCTCACAACGGCTGCCCTCATCAGTGCAGCTTTTGCAATCAAAGAAATATAACCGGTCAGCAAACTCAGCCTGAACCGGAATATGTAAGAAATACGCTGGAAAAGGCAAGGCTCGATTTGGGCGCAAACTCTCAAAACTATGAGATTGCGTTTTTCGGCGGCAGCTTTACCGCAATAGACAGAGCATATATGGTCTCGCTGCTTGAAGCGGCAAAGCCGTTTATAAATGAATTCAAGGGAATAAGAATTTCCACAAGACCTGACTGTATCGACAGTGAAATCCTTTCGTTATTAAAGGCTTACAAGGTGACGTCGGTTGAGCTTGGCGCTCAGTCAATGGATAATTCTGTATTAGAATTAAATAAGCGTGGACACAGCGCTGAAGACGTTGTAAAGGCTTCACGCCTGATAAAAAGCTGCGGCTTTTCTCTGGGACTTCAGATGATGACAGGACTATACGGTTCGGATTTTGATAAAGACACCGAAACCGCCCGCAGGTTTATTTCACTAAAGCCGGATACGGTAAGGATTTATCCTACTGTTGTTATGAACGGAACCGATTTGGCTGATTACTATAAAACCGGTTTGTACAGGACATACACGCTTGAACAAAGTGTGTCGCTGTGCTCAAGGCTGATTTTGTTGTTTGAGGAAGCTGATATTAAAATAATCCGGCTCGGACTACATTATTCCGACAGTCTTGTGAAAAACAGTCTTGCGGATAATTACCACCCGGCGTTTAAAGAGCTGTGTGAAAACGAGATTTTTTTACAAGCGTTTTTGAACAGCGCAAAACAGTTCGAATCAAAAAAATTGAATGTATTTATAAACGAAAAATCACTGTCAAAATTTTTGGGACAGAAAAGGAAAAATATAAACACGATAAAAAACTTAGGGTATGATATAAGTCTTTGCTTTGATAATACGCTTGGCAAATACGGCTTAGAGGTAAGACAATGCGATTAAAATCACTTGAAGTCCACGGCTTTAAGACATTTCCCGATAAAACTAAATTATCCTTTGAAAGCGGAATAACCTCGGTTGTAGGTCCTAACGGCTCGGGAAAAAGCAACATCAGCGACGCAATCCGCTGGGTTCTCGGAGAACAGAGTCCGAAAAGCCTTCGCTGTTCACGTATGGAGGACGTTGTTTTTAACGGTACCGACAAGCGAAAACGCACAGGTTACGCCGAGGTAACGCTGAACATTGACAACAGTGACCGTTTTCTTGATTTTAACGGCGATGAGGTAGCCGTTACCCGGCGCTACTACAGAAGCGGCGAAAGCGAGTATCTGATAAATAAAGCGCAGGTAAGGCTTAAAGATATTAACGAGCTGTTTATGGATACCGGTCTGGGACGCGACGGTTATTCAATGATTGGTCAGGGTAAGATTGACAGCATTGTTTCGTCAAAGAGCGAGGACAGGCGCGAAATCTTTGAAGAAGCTGCGGGTATTTCAAAATACCGTTACAGAAAAATTGACGCGGAGAGAAAGCTTAAAAACACCGAGGACAATCTTTTGAGGCTTCGAGATATTGTGGGGGAGCTTGAAGAAAGGGTAGGCCCGTTAAAAAAGCAAAGCGAAAAGGCTCAGCAATTTTTGATTTTCGCCGAAGAAAAGAAGGGGCTGGAAATTGCTCTTTGGCTTTTATCCCTTGAAAAATCGCAGACCACATTAAAAACACAGGACGAAAAAATCTCAATCCAAAAGGCTCAGTACGACGCCGCGGAGCAGGCGCTCGAAGAAATAGCGGGCGAAGCAGAAGAAATTTACCGCAAAAACGGCGAGTTTGCCTCTCAGTTAGAAGAAGTCAGAACCAAAAGATCCGAGGTAGAAGCTGAAATCGCGGAAAAGAAATCTAAAATTTCGGTAGCTGAAAACGATATTCTCCACATAAACGAAAATATAAAAAGATTAGAAAATGAGATTGAACAGACGCATCAAAACGCCGACAGACTTGAAAAAACAATAGCGGAAAAGCAGGAAAAGATTGGCTCGCTTGACGCGCGTATTATTTCCAAGCAAAAGGAATATGCCGAGCTTTCCGAAAAGCTTAACGCCGTTAATATGGATTCAAGCAAAAGCGGCGACGCTTTGCAGGATATCACCGCCGAGCTTTCGGTGCTGACGTCTCAGTCCGCGGACGCAAGAGTTTTGGAGATGACCTCAGAAAGCAGTATTAATGAGCTGTCTGAGCGCATAGACAATTTAAAAAAGTTAAATGACGAAAAAAGGCTTCAGCTCGATGAGCTTAGCTCGATGTCGGAGGATTACAAAGCAGAGATTAATCAGGCAGAAGCCGAAATAGCATCGCTGAGCAATTCTTCCGACGGATTGCGGTTAAAGCTTACCTCGAAGGATAAAAAGCGCGCAGAAGCAAAGGCGGAGTCCGAAAAACTCGGTTTGGATGTAAGGGAAGCTCAAAGAAAAATCAACTTTCTCGAAAATCTTGAAAGAAATCTTGAAGGCTTTTCTAAAAGCGTTAAATCTGTTGTTGCCGCTTCAAAAAACGGAAGGCTTCACGGAATTTGCGGTCCGGTGTCGCGTGTAATATCGGTTCCCGGCGAATACGCTGTCGCCATCGAAATTGCTCTCGGAGCGGCAATGCAAAACATTGTTGTTGAAAATGACGGCGACGCGAAACAGGCTATCCGCTATTTGAAATCTACCGACGGCGGCAGGGCAACCTTCCTTCCGCTTAACACTGTTAAACCACGCGAGCTAAAGGAGAACGGACTTGATGAATGTTACGGTTTTATTGGAATCGCCGCGAATTTATGCGCCTGCGATTCAAAATATAACAATATTCTCGGTTCGCTGCTCGGAAGAATTGTTATTGCCGAGGATTTGGACAGCGCGACTAACATTGCAAAACGCTTTTCCTACCGCTTTAAGGTAGTAACGCTTGACGGACAGGTTATTAACGCCGGCGGTTCGTTTACCGGCGGTTCGCTTGCGAGAAGCTCGGGTGTTTTAAGCCGAGCGTCAGAGATAAAGAAGCTAAAATCACAAACGGATAAGCTTATGGCTGATGAACGTGACGCAAAAAGCCATTTTGAACAGCTTAACCGTGAATTTGCTTCGATAGAAGCGGAGCTTCTCGGGACTCAGGCGGATTTGTCTAACCTTAAACAACAGCTTGTTGAAAGGCAGGCGGAGCTTAAAGCCTGCGAAACCGAGCTTGAAGGCTGCGAAAGTATGATTAACAGCTCTGAAAGCGAAATAGAGGCTTCGCTTGTCAAGATTGAAGCGCTGAACAAAAGCCGTAATCAGGCAAGGGAACAGCTTGCCGTATTGAATCAAAAAATCGCTAAGGCAGAGGAAGCTGTAAACGATGTAACGGGCAGCAGAGCCGAGCTTGCCAAAAAGCGCGACGAATTCAGCGTTATGCTTCAAAACGCGCGTCTTGAAATCGTTAAGTATCAAAAGGATATTGACGCGCTGAACGCTGAGATTGTATTCGCGAAAAATTCGGGCTCAGACGCCGAACAGCAGGCTCAAAACCTTAAACAGCAAATTGAGCAGAATAATAATTCTATATTAGAATTTAAAAACATCATAAAAGAGTATAACGAAGATATCGGCAAGCTTAACGATATTATCACTTCATTCAATGAGCGTACAAAACATTTGAATGAACAGCGCGATTTGCTTGAAAAACGAAGCGTTGAAATCAGAACGATTGAACGCGACAAAACAAGTGAACGCGAGGTTTCCGGCAGAGAGCTTGCGCGTCTTGAAGAACGGAAAATAAACCTGCAAAAGGAATACGACAGCATAATTTCCAAGCTGTGGGATGAATACGAGCTTACCAAACGTGAGGCTGAAAAAATCGCGATAGAAATTGAGGATAGCTCAAGGGCTAAAGCGCGGCTGACGGAGCTGAAGCAAAAAATCCGCGGACTGGGAAATGTAAACGTAAGCGCAATCGAGGAATATAAAGAGGTGTCCGAGCGCTACGAATTTATGAGTAATCAGGTTAACGACGTTGAAAAATCAAAGGCGGAAATAGAAAAGCTCATAAACGGTCTTACAAAACAGATGAAGGAGGTTTTTGTTGAAAGCTTCGATCAAATCAACAAAAACTTTACCTATACCTTCAAGGAGCTATTCGGCGGAGGCACAGCGTCGCTTTCGCTTGCCGACCCGGAAAACATTCTTACAAGCGGAATCGACATTCTTGTACATCCTCCGGGTAAAATCGTTGTAAACCTTGACGCGTTGTCCGGCGGCGAAAAGGCTCTTGTTGCCATTGCGCTTTACTTTGCGATAATGAAGGTTCGTCCTGCTCCGTTTTGTGTAATGGATGAAATCGAAGCCGCGCTTGACGATGTTAATGTATACCGTTTCGCAAGCTATCTGCGCCGTATGACCGAAAAAACCCAGTTTATTTTAATAACGCACCGACGCGGAACTATGGAAGAAGCGGATGTGCTTTACGGTGTAACAATGCAGGATGAAGGTATTTCAAAACTGCTTGAGCTTAGGGCGACGGAAGTGGCTGAAAAGCTAAATATAAAATAAAGGAAGATAATTATGGGATTATTCAGTAAAATAAAAGAAGGCTTAAAAAAGACAAGAAAAGCCGTAATGGGACAAATTGAATCAATGCTCAAGTCCTTCACCAAAATTGACGAGGAGCTTTTCGAGGAGCTTGAAGAACTGCTTGTTATGGGTGACGTGGGCGTTCCGACCGCCGGGAAAATCTGCGACGAATTACGCGCAAGGGTTAAAAAGAATGGAATAACCGACCCGAACGAAATAAACGGTTTGCTCGAGGAAATAATAACAGAGATGCTTAAAGGCGGAGAGGAGCTGGATATTTCAACCTCACCTTCAATTATCCTTGTAATCGGTGTAAACGGCGTAGGAAAAACCACCACAATCGGAAAGCTTGCCAAGCTTCTTTCCGACCAAGGCAAAAGAGTTTTGCTCGCGGCTGCCGACACATTCCGCGCCGCGGCTATCGACCAGCTTGACATCTGGGCTCAGAGAAGCGGCTGCGAAATAATCAAGCAGGGCGAGGGCAGCGACCCTGCCGCCGTAATCTTTGACGCAATCGCCGCGGCAAAGGCAAGGCACGCTGATGTAATTATCTGCGACACAGCCGGCAGACTGCACAACAAAAAGCATCTTATGGACGAGCTTGCCAAAATTAACAGAATTATCGACCGCGAGCTTCCCGACGCTGCCAAGGAAAAGCTTCTTGTTCTTGACGCTACAACGGGACAAAACGCCGTTAATCAGGCTGAGCAGTTCCGTCAGGCTACGGGAATCACCGGAATCGTGCTTACAAAGCTTGACGGCACAGCCAAGGGCGGCGTAGTTTTGGCAATCAGGGACGGCCTCGGAATTCCCGTTAAATACATCGGCGTAGGCGAACAAATTGACGACCTGCAGCCGTTTGACGCTGAAAACTTTGCAAAAGCATTGTTCGCGAAAACGGAGTGATTACTATGAAATTTATTATTGCCACAAATAACGCGAAAAAATTGGTTGAGCTCGAAAGAATTCTGAATCCGCTGGGAATAGAAGCGGTTTCGGCAAAGCAGGCAGGAGTTGTGCTCGACGAGGTGGACGAAACAGGAACAACTTTTTCGGAAAACGCGTTTTTGAAAGCGAACGCGGCGTTTGAAAAAACAGGAATGCCCGCGGTTGCCGACGATTCGGGAATCTGTGTTGACGCGCTCGGCGGAAAACCGGGAATCTTCTCCGCGCGGTACTGTCCCGAGCTTTGCGTGACCGACGACGACAGAACACAAAGGATACTTGACGAGCTTGCGGGTGTTCCCGACGAAGAACGCGGAGCGCATTACACCTGCGCTATATGCTGTATTTTGCCCGACGGCAGCAAGCTTGAAATAGAGGAAACCTGTGAAGGCAAAATAGGTTACGAGTTCATAGGCGACGGCGGATTTGGATACGATCCTATTTTCATTCAGGGCGATAAAACCTTTGCCCAGTTGACCGCCGCTGAAAAAGACAAGGTCAGCCACAGGGGAAAAGCCTTGCGAAAATTGCAGGCTGAACTTGAAAAACATTTCGGAAAAACAGTATGAGAAAATGAGGTAAAATATGTTAACAAGCAAACAAAGGGCATACTTGCGCGGACTTGCAAACGGGATTGAAACGATTCTTATTATCGGCAAGGGTGAAATTACCGGCAATATTATAATGCAGGCTGACACCGCTCTTACTGCCCGCGAGCTAATAAAGGGCAAAGCGCTTGAAAACAGCGCTTATTCCTCACGAGAGGCTGCCGATATTATCGCGGAAAAATGCGGCGCGGATGTTGTTCAGGTAATCGGTTCAAAATTTGTTCTTTACAGACCAAATCCCGACGAACCCGTAATAACCCTTCCCAAAGCAAAAAAGCAAAGATAAGCGTTTTGGAAGGGTGAGTATGAGCAGTACGGATTATAAGGCGGTCATTCGTTCGTTAATGGGCGATTACCGCTATGAACACAGTGTAAATGTTGCTGACGAAGCTGTTAAGCTTGCAAGGCTTTACGGAGCGGATGAAGATAAAGCCTACACCGCCGGAATTCTTCACGATATAACCAAAGAAATTCCAAAGGATGAGCAGTTGAAAATTATTACAGACGGTGGTATAATTTTAGACGACGTTCAAAAAGCGGCTCCGAAGCTTTGGCACAGCATCAGCGGAAGCGTTTATGTTCAGTCAATGCTCGGTATAACCGACGCCGATGTCATTAACGCGATAAGATACCACACAACAGCCAGAGCAAATATGAGTCTGCTTGAAAAAATAATATACATTGCCGATTACACGGCAAAGGGCAGAGAATATAACGGAGTGGATATAATGCGCGAAAAGTCGCGCGTATGTCTTGAAGATGCTATGATTTTCAGTTTTCAATACACCTTTAACAGCCTTTCCTCAAAAGAAACCGCAATCCACCCCGATGAAGTATTTGCGTATAATTATATTGTATTAAATAAAGAAAGGACTAAGCTATGACTTCTTACGAAACCGCCGTTTTAGCGGCGAAGGCAATCAGCGGAAAAATCGGTCTTGATATTCAGGTAATAGAAATCAGCGATATTTCCGTGCTTGCGGATTATATGGTCATTGCGACAGGAAACAGCTCAACCCACGTTAAGGCGCTTGCCGACGAGGTGGAATATCAGCTTGACAAAGCCGGAATATCTGTAAGTCATATTGAAGGACACCGTTCCGATACTTGGATTCTTCTCGATTACGTTGATGTAATTGTCAATGTATTTTCCGAGGAGGCAAGACAGTTCTACGACCTTGACAGGCTGTGGCAGGACGGAAAGCCGGTTGACCTGACAGGCATTGTCGATTAATGAAAAAGATTATCTGGAGGGATAAATTTGAAATACAACCATAAGGCAGTTGAACCCAAATGGCAGGAAATTTGGGAAGAAAAGGGCGTTTTTCACGCTGACGAAAAAAGCGAAAAGGAAAAGTTTTACGCTTTAATCGAGTTTCCTTATCCTTCGGGACAGGGACTTCACGTAGGACATCCGCGTCCTTACACAGCGCTTGACACCGTAGCGAGAAAGCGCAGACTTGAAGGCTACAATGTGCTTTATCCCATAGGCTGGGACGCTTTCGGACTTCCTACCGAAAACTACGCTATAAAAAACCATATTCACCCCGAAATTGTAACCAAAAACAATATCGCGCGATTTAAAAAGCAAATTCAGTCCCTCGGTATATCCTTTGACTGGAGCCGCGAAATCAACACTACCGACCCCGGTTATTACAAGTGGACACAGTGGATATTTATTCAGCTCTTTAAAAAGGGACTCGCCTATAAAAAAGAAATGAATGTAAACTGGTGTACCTCGTGTAAATGCGTTCTTGCCAACGAGGAGGTTGTAAACGGAGTTTGCGAACGCTGCGGCAGCGAGGTTGTTCACAAGGTTAAAAGCCAGTGGATGCTCAAAATCACCGAATACGCCGACAGACTGATTAACGACCTTGACCTTGTTAACTATCCCGAACGCGTAAAGGCTCAGCAGAAAAACTGGATTGGCAGAAGCACAGGCGCTGAGGTTGACTTTACAACCACAACAGGCGACACTCTTACTATCTACACCACAAGAGCCGACACACTCTACGGCGCTACATATATGGTAATTTCACCCGAGCATCCGCTGATTGAAAAATGGGCAGACAAGCTCGGAAATATGGACGAGGTAAGAGCTTATCAGGCTGCGGCCGCCAGAAAGTCCGACTTTGAGCGCACTGAGGTTGCCAAGGACAAAACAGGCGTACTGCTCGACGGAGTTAAAGCAATAAATCCCGTTAACAATAAAGAAATTCCTATTTTTATTTCCGACTACGTTTTGGTATCTTACGGTACAGGCGCCATTATGGCGGTTCCGGCGCACGATACCCGCGACTGGGAATTCGCCAAGAAGTTTAACCTTCCTATAATCGAGGTTGTTAAGGGCGGCAATGTTGAGGAAGAAGCCTTTACGGACTGCGCTGCCGGTATTATGGTTAACTCCGGTATGCTTGACGGACTCAGCGTTGACGAAGCCAAGGTGAAGATAATTGACTGGCTTACATCCGAAGGCAAGGGCCACGCAAAGGTAAACTACAAGCTGCGTGACTGGGTGTTCTCGCGTCAGCGCTATTGGGGCGAGCCTATTCCGATTGTTCACTGCGACAAGTGCGGCTTTGTTCCGCTTGACGAAAGCGAGCTTCCGCTTGAATTGCCTATGGTAGAATCATATGAGCCTACCGACAACGGCGAATCTCCGCTTGCTAATATGACAGACTGGATTAATACCACCTGCCCGAAGTGCGGCGGAAAAGCCTGCCGTGAAACCGACACAATGCCTCAGTGGGCAGGATCATCATGGTATTTCCTCAGATATATGGATCCGCACAACAAAGAAGCATTGGCTTCAAAGGAAGCTCTTGAATACTGGTCGCCCGTTGACTGGTACAACGGCGGAATGGAGCATACAACGCTTCACTTGCTTTACAGCCGTTTCTGGCACAAATTTCTTTATGACATCGGAGTTGTTCCCACTCCCGAGCCTTACGCTAAACGTACTTCACACGGTATGATTTTGGGTGAAAACGGCGAAAAAATGAGCAAGTCCAGAGGAAACGTAGTTAACCCCGACGATATCGTAAACGAATACGGCGCCGACACAATGCGCCTTTACGAGATGTTTATAGGCGACTTTGAAAAAGCTGCTCCGTGGAGTCAGGCGAGTATTCGCGGATGCCGCCGCTTCATTGAACGTTACTGGAATTTGCAGACAAACCTTATCGACGGCGATACAATCCGTCCCGAGCTTGAAAGCGCTTTCCACAAGACAATCAAAAAGGTCGGCGACGACATCGAAAACATTAAGTTTAACACAGCTATTGCCGCGTTGATGGCTCTTATCAACGATATTTCCAACACCAAGAGCATTAACAGGGAAGAGCTGAGAATCTTCTCGATTCTGCTTAATCCGTTCGCTCCTCACGTAACAGAGGAAGTTTATCAGGCTTGTTCTCTCGGCAGCGGAATCCTTGCCGAAGCACAGTGGCCGGAGTATGACGAAAGCAAGTGTGTTGACGAAAGCGTTGAAATTGTAGTTCAGGTAAACGGAAAAATCAAGGCAAAGCTTAACATTCCCGTTGACTGCGACAAGAATACAATGCTCGAGCTTGCCAAGGCTGACGAAAAGGTTCAGGCTGCAATTAACGGTATGAACATTATCAAAGAGATTGCCGTACCCAAAAAGCTTGTAAATTTTGTAGTTAAGCCCTAATTTCAGCAAATTTATCTTTGTTAACCGATAAAATAAAAAATTTTTCTAAATTTCTGTAAATCTATTGACAATAATCTCGACTTATTGTATAATAACAGAGCAAATTGTGCAAATTGACCCATGCCGTTCGGCAGATGGGAGGGAAGATAGATGGCAGAAATCAGACTCAAAGAGAATGAATCTCTTGAAAGTGCTTTAAGAAGATTCAAAAAGCAGTGTGCCAGAGCTGGCGTTATTGCTGAGGTGCGCAAGAGAGAAGCTTATGAAAAGCCCTCTGTAAAGCGTAAGAAGAAATCCGAAGCAGCTCGCAAACGCAAATACAGGTAATAAAGCAGGCGGACAGAGGTTTCTGTCCGCTTTTTATTTTTAAAAATCGGGTGATAATATGAGAAAAATTTTATTTTTGCTCGGACCAAACCTTAATATGGTGGGTGTTCGTGAAAAAGGTGTTTACGGGTTTGAATCCGCCGACGACATCGAAAGCCAGATAATTGAATACGCCAATCAAAACGGCTTTGAAGCCGAGGTTTATCAATCTAACCACGAAGGAAGGCTTATTGACAAAATCCATACCTGTATGGGTGAATACTGCGCGGTTGTGCTGAACGCCGGAGCGCTTACACACTACAGCTACTCCTTACGCGACGCTATAGCCTGCGTAAACCGAAGCGTGCCGTTTATTGAGGTTCATATGTCGAATATCTACGCGCGCGAAGAATTCAGGCACAAGTCCGTTATAGCTCCTGTGTGCGTCGGTCAAATTGCAGGATTTGGAAAAACCGGATATTTTCTTGCGGTTGAAGCGGTAAAGGATATGGTTGAATGAAAGAATTGTTCGAAAAAAGAATTAATTCTCTGCGCGGATTCCTGAGTGATTCGACAGAAGCCGTTTTATTGACAAACGAAGTAAACATTGGGTATTTCTGCGGCTTTTTTCACAGCGAAGGTTATTTGTATATTTCTCAAAACAGCGCGGTTTTGCTTGTTGATTTCCGCTACTTTGAATCGGCGCAAAAAAAAGCGTACTGTGATACTGTGTGTTTTTCCGTGCTGTCGGACGCTTTGGCGGAGCTTTTAAATAAAGAGGAAATTCAAAATCTTCGCTTTGAAAGCTCCTGCATAACAGTTGAAAGGTATAATTTCTTTAATAGAAAATTAAAAGAGTATAATATCGGTACTGTCTGTGACGGAAAGCTTGACACGCACATCAGTTCAATCAGGATAATTAAAAGTGCCGGTGAACTTGAAAAAATACAAACAGCTCAAAAAATTGCCGAAAAAGCTTATCTTGATATGCTTAACATTTTAAAACCGGGTGTTAAAGAACGCGAGCTTGCGGCGTATCTTGAGTACAAAATGAAGCAAAACGGAGCGGAGGACATTTCTTTTGATTTAATAACAATTGCCGGCAAAAAAACCTCGCTTCCTCACGGCGTGCCCTCGGACAATACCGTACAGGAAGGCAGCTTCTTTACCTGTGACTTCGGCGCGGTTTACGAAGGCTATCACAGCGACACAACAAGAACGGTCGCGGTTGGCTTTGCCTGCGACGAAATGAAAGAGATTTACGGTATTGTCTTAAAGGCGCAGCTCAGCGCGCTTGAAAAAATCAAACCCGGCGAAAAATGCTCAGAGGTTGACAAAACAGCCCGCGATATTATTTCCCGGGCAGGCTACGGCGAATTTTTCGGTCATTCAACCGGACACGGCGTCGGACTTGATATTCACGAATTGCCGTATGTGTCGGCAAGAAGCACGGCTGTTTTAGAGCCGGGAATGGTAATTACCGACGAACCGGGAATTTACCTTCCGGACAAGTTCGGCGTGCGTATTGAGGATATGTTAAGCGTTACAAAGGACGGTTATTATAATTTTGTTTCGCTTGATAAGGAGCTTATTGTTATTTAGGTCTTGCATTTTATCTAAAAATTATGTATAATGTATTTTAATGGATATACAGCGCAATATATTATGCTGTAAAAGAAATATCAGGAGGTAATTACAATGATTTCAGCAGGTGATTTCAGAAACGGCGTTACATTTGAGATGGATGGTCAGGTTGTATCAATCATCGAATTCCAGCATGTAAAGCCCGGTAAAGGCGCTGCTTTTGTAAGAACAAAGATTAGAAACGTTATTACAGGCGCGGTTGTTGAAAAAACCTTTAACCCTAACGATAAGTATCCCACTGCTTATATCGAGAGAAAGGATATGGAGTACAGCTACTCAGACGGCGACCTCTATTACTTTATGGATACTGAAACATGGGAGCAGCTTCCCATCAACAAGAGCGTTCTCGGCGACAGCTTTAAGTTTGTTAAGGAGAATATGGTTTGTAAGGTTCTGTCCTACAAGGGCAATGTTTTCGGCGTTGAGCCGCCTAACTTTGTAGAGCTTCAAGTTACCAAGACCGACCCCGGCTTTAAGGGCGACACAGCTACAAACGCTACAAAGCCCGCTACACTTGAAACAGGCGCCGAAATTAAGGTTCCGCTGTTTATTGACGAAGGCGAAGTAATTCAGATTGATACAAGAACCGGCGAATATATGGGCAGAGCCTGAGCCGCGGGAGCAAGCTATGAATATTACCGAAAAAATCGCTTATATCAAAGGACTTGCGGAAGGCTTACAGCTTGATGAATCAAAGCCCGAAGTAAAGCTTATTAACGCAATTGTTGATGTTCTTGATGATATTGCTTATGACGTTAAGGATATGGAAGATCTTTATGATGAGCTCAGCGAACAGGTTGACGAAATCGACCAGGATTTGGCTGACGTCGAGTCAGAGCTTTATGACGAGGATTATGAAGACGATTCTGACGACGATGATTTTGAAGACTTCGAAGACGAGGATAATCCTTTTTATGAGGTAACCTGCGAAGCGTGCGGCGAAAAAATCAACGTCTCAGAGGATGTTTTGCTTGAAGGCGAAATAGAATGTCCCAACTGCGGCGAGCTTATCGAATTCGATTTTTCAGGTCTTTTCTCGGAAGATGATTTTGACAACTGCGACCTTGAATGTGAAGGCTGCAAGGGCTGCGACGATGCTCCGAAGGACACGCCGAAGGAATAATTTTCACTTAAATTCACCTCTCGTATAGAATGTACGAGGGGTGTTTTTTTGCTTTACAGACGAAAAAAATCTTTGCTGTTAAGAAAAAGGTTTTGGATATTATTATCGGTAATCCTGATTTTTGTATACGCGGTTCACTGCTTTGAACAAAAGGTCAGCGTATTCGGGCAAAGCTATCTGCCGAACTTCGCGCGGCAAATTACTACAGAAGCTGTGTGCGGCGCGGTTGAGGAAAAATTAAAGGAGCTTGACTTTGATTATAATGACTTGGCGCTAATAAAGCGTGACGAAGCAGGGAATGTTAAGTCGATTGAAACAAATTCCGCCAACATAAACCTTCTTAAAGCCGAGATAACCAAAACCGCGCAGGATGAGATTGTAAAGATAAAGCACAGCGCAATGTATGTTCCGCTGGGAGCGTTTACCGGGTTAACGCTGATATCAAACAGCGGCCCCGAGATAAAGATGACGTTTTGTCTTACCGGAAGCTTTGAGTCCGCTGTTGAAAGCACCTTTGAAAGCGCCGGGATTAATCAGACCGTTCATCATATCCGTCTTATTGTCACTTCAAAAATCGTCACGGCATCGGTGGATTACGACAGGGAAATAACCTTTGACACCGACTTTGAGCTTGCCCAATCGGTAATTGCCGGTCAAATTCCCACAACATATGGTGGATATTACACTCCAATTAAACCATAAAAATCAAAATATTGATATTTAGTGTAAATAAAATATTGAAATACTTTTCCTTTTGTGATATACTTAAGAAGTTAATATATAAAATGGGTAAGGAGGCGTTTATTTGGCTGATACAATTATCAGGGCGGATAAACTGTCTGATTCTCAATATGAATATATGCAGCTGATTGCCGAGATTATGGAAATCCGCAAGCGCGGAGAAAAGCCTTTGGCTTTTATCAGAACCTATGGCTGCCAGCAAAATGTAGCGGACAGTGAAAAAATAAAAGGTATGCTTATGAAATCGGGCTTTGAGTTTACCGATGCTCCCGACAACGCCGACTTTATTTTGTTTAACACCTGCGCCGTGCGTGAGCACGCCGAGGACAGGGTGTTCGGCAATGTAGGAGCGCTTAAAAATCTGAAGCGCAGACATCCGCAAATATTAATCGCGCTTTGCGGATGTATGATGGAGCAGGAGCATATTGCAAACAGGATTTATAACAGCTTTCCGTTTGTCGGCCTGGTTTTCGGAACTCATTCACTTCATCATTTCCCGGAGCTTATGTATAATTCGCTCGTGAACGGTAAGCGTGTGTTTGAGCGCGGCAACGATGATAAAAAAATTTACGAGGGCTTTCCCGTTCGACGCGACGGCAGCTTTAAAGGCTGGCTTCCGATTATGTACGGCTGCAATAACTTTTGCACCTACTGTATAGTGCCTTATGTTCGCGGACGCGAGCGCAGCCGTGACAAGGAGCTTATTGTTTCCGAAGCATGCGCTATGATTGAACAGGGCTACAAGGACATCACTTTGCTTGGACAAAATGTTAATTCATACGGCAAGACGCTTGAAAACCCGGTAAGCTTTGCCCGGCTTATTACCGAGATTGATTCAATCGACGGCGATTATTGGCTTAGGTTTATGACTTCACACCCTAAGGACTGTTCAAAGGAGCTTATTGACGCGATTGCCGGAGGCACGCATATAAGCAAGCATCTGCACCTGCCCTTCCAAAGCGGCTCCGACCGTGTTTTGAAGGCGATGAACAGACATTATGACCGCAAAAAATATCTGGATATAATAAATTACGCCAAGGAAAAAATCGACGGATTATCACTTACCAGCGATATTATCGTCGGGTTTCCGGGCGAAACCTACGAGGATTTTAAACAGACGCTTTCGCTTATACGCGAGGTTGAATTTACTTCGCTTTTCACCTTTATTTTCTCTCCGCGCAAGGGTACTCCTGCCGAAAAAATGGACGATCCGGTATCTGCGGAGGAAAAGTCGAAGTGGTTCAAAGAGCTGCTTGACGTTCAGGAGGAAATTGCCGCGAAACGCTGTTCGGCAATGGTAGGCAAGACCGAAAAGGTTTTGATTGAAAGCGTAAAGGAAAAAACAGGTGAATTAAACGGCAGAACAAGCGGAAACATAATAGTAGAGCTTAACGGAGACAGCAGTCTTATCGGCTCATTCCAAAATGTAAGGATTACCAAAGCCCGCAACTGGATTTTGAAGGGCGAAATCGAAAACGGAGGTATTTAAAATGGATATTATAGAACAGGCAAGAGAGCTCGGAAGAGCTATTCAAAAAGAAGAAGCTTTTATTAATCTTCACAGCGTTCAGGCGCAGGCGGATGCTGACGCTGAGCTTCAGAAGTATATAGGCGAGTTTAATTTAAAGAGAATGCAGATTAACGACGAAGCTTCAAAAAAGGACAGAGACCGGGAAAAGCTGACAACCCTCAATAAAGAAATGAGAGAGGTTTATTCTCAGATTATGTCAAACGACAATATGATTGCGTACAACGAGGCAAAGGAAGCCTTTGACAAGGTTATTAACCGCGTGCTGGCTATTGTACAGCAGTCTGCGGAGGGTATCGACCCCGAAATTGCCGATTACAGCGAATCCTGCGGCGGAAGCTGCAGCACTTGCGGCGGCTGCGGCTGATAATTTTCCGTCAAAAATAAGCGAAAGGTGAGGTTGAGCAATGGCTGAGTTGTCTCCGATGATGAAACAGTATTTCAAAATTAAAGAAGCGAACAAGGACTGCATCCTGTTTTACCGTCTCGGGGATTTCTACGAAATGTTCTACGAGGATGCTAAAATTGCATCAAGAGAGCTTGAACTCACGCTTACCGGGCGTGACTGCGGACAAGAGGAACGCGCGCCGATGTGCGGCGTACCCTTCCACAGCTGCGAGGGCTATATCGCAAGGCTTGTCGCAAAGGGCTACAAGGTAGCAATTTGTGAGCAGACAGAAGATCCGAAGGCGGCAAAGGGACTTGTAAAACGCGACATTATCCGCGTAATTACTCCCGGCACGGTTATGGAGCAGAGTATGCTTGAAGAGGGCAAAAACAATTACATCTGCTGCCTCTACTCCGACGGTAAAAAAATCGGACTGTGCTTCTGCGATATTTCCACAGGAGAATTATACGTCACGGAAATTTCGGGTAAAGATTCGGTTAATATACTCACAAATCAGCTTGCAAGCTACAATCCCCGTGAAATTCTTATCGGCGGTGAGGTTGTAAAGATTAAAGCCCTTCCGTCGTTTATAAAGAACAAGCTTTCATCCGGCGTTGAAATGCTCGAGGATGAAAAGTTTGAATATTCTCTGTGTAAGCGCACAGTGGACACGCATTTTAAAGCCGAAGCTTCGGCTGTTGATGATATGCCTTCGGCGATAAGGACTGTCGGAGCCTTAATAAATTACCTAAAGGAAACCCAAATGTCGGGGCTCGAGCGCATCAGCCATATTGAGGTTTACAACGAAAGTCAGTTTATGAGGCTTGATTACAACACCCAGCGCAACCTTGAGCTCACTCAAACTATGCTCAGCAAGGAAAAGCGCGGCTCATTGCTGTGGGTAATCGACAAAACAAAAACCGCAATGGGTAAAAGACTTATCCGTTCATGGCTCGAGCATCCGCTGATGAATATTTCAAAAATCAACAACCGTCAGTCGGCTGTTGAGGAGCTTGTTAACGATAACCTCTTAAGACTTGACATAACCGATAATCTCAGCGGTATTTTTGACATCGAACGCCTAATGACAAGGATAGTATACGGTTCCGCCAACGCGAGAGATTTGCGCTCGCTCTGTTCGGCAATTACAAATTTGCCGAAAATTTCAGAGCTTATCGCAGGCTGCCGTTCATCGCACTTAAAGCTTGTTTTTAAGAATATTGATTTGCTCGGGGATATTCATTCACTGATAGATTCGGCGATTATTGAAGAACCGCCGTTTTCCGTTCGCGAGGGAGGAATGATTAAGCAGGGTTACAACTCAGAGCTTGACACCGTTACCTCGGATATGAATAACTCAAAATATATACTTGCCCAAATTGAGGCAGAGGAAAGGGACAAAACAGGAATCCCGAAGCTAAAGGTGGGCTACAACAAGGTATTCGGTTATTATATCGAAGTAACCAATTCGTATAAATCACAGGTTCCCGACAATTATATACGTAAGCAGACGCTTACAAATTGCGAGCGCTACATAACTCCGGGTTTAAAAGAAGTCGAGTCCCGTATTCTCGGCGCAAAGGACCGTTCGGTTGCAATGGAATACGCTATTTTTGACAGCGTGAGAACAACCGTTGCGGACAATCTTGAACGTATTCAAAAAACCGCAAAGGCAATAGCGGCACTCGACGTACTTGTGTCATTCGCTAATGTTGCCGCCGATAACCGTTATGTACGCCCTGAGGTAAACCAGTCGGGAGCGATAACAATCAAAGACTCACGCCATCCGGTGGTTGAAGCGCTCTTAAAGGACGCTCCGTTTGTTCCCAACGACGTAAACCTTGACGCCAAAGGCGAGCGCGTGGCAATTATCACCGGTCCCAATATGGCAGGTAAATCTACATATATGCGCCAGATCGCGCTGATTGTGCTGCTTGCGCAAATGGGAAGCTTTGTTCCAGCGTCATATGCCAGAATCGGTATTGTTGACAGCATATTCACAAGAGTGGGCGCTTCCGACGACCTTGCTTCGGGACAGTCAACCTTTATGGTTGAAATGAACGAGGTAGCCAATATTGTGAAAAACGCAACAAAAAGAAGCTTGCTGATTTTGGATGAAATAGGCAGGGGAACCTCAACCTTTGACGGAATGAGCATAGCCAGAGCGGTGCTTGAGTATTGCGCCGACAAAAAGAAGCTCGGAGCCAAAACGCTGTTCGCGACGCATTATCACGAGCTTACCGTTATGGAGGATTTGCTCGAAGGCGTAAAAAATTATAATATAGCCGTTAAAAAGCGCGGCGATGACATCACATTTTTACGGCGTATTATACCCGGAAGCGCTGACGACAGCTACGGCATTGAGGTGGCAAAGCTTGCCGGAGTACCGAATTCAATAATTAACAGGGCAAAAGAGATTCTTGCCGAGCTCGAAAGCGGGAAAGGCGACGCGCCAAAGACTGTTCCTGTAGTAGATGACACGGAACAGCTTACCTTGCTCGGAGCGCCAAACAGTCCTGTTATTGATAAAATTCAAAGTGTGGATTTAAACACACTGACGCCCATTGAGGCTATGAATTTGCTCTATGAGCTGAAAAATATGATATAATCCTTTATTAATATATTGAAAGGCGGTGACACCATGGGAGTAATAAATGTGCTTGATAAGCACGTTGCGGAGCTTATTGCGGCGGGCGAGGTTGTTGAAAGACCTGCTTCGGTAATTAAAGAGCTCGTAGAAAACGCGATTGACGCCGGAGCAAAGAACATTACCGTTGAAATAAAAAACGGCGGAACAACGTTTATGCGTGTTGCCGACGACGGCTGCGGTATTCTGCGCGAGGATGTAAAAACCGCGTTTCTGCGCCACGCGACCAGCAAGGTAAGGAAAGAATCCGACCTCGATAAAATTGCGACCCTCGGCTTCAGGGGTGAGGCTCTCGCTTCAATTTGCGCGGTTTCAAAGCTGCAGCTAATCACAAGAAACATCAGCGAGGAAACCGGAACCAATTACAAAATTGAAGGCGGAGAGGAAATAAGCCTTGACGACGCGGGCTGTCCCGTGGGCACAACCTTTGTAATACGCGACTTGTTCTACAACATTCCTGCGCGCGCCAAGTTTTTAAAAAAGGATGTTTCCGAAGGCAACGCGGTATCAAACATTATCGACAAAACAGCGTTGTCACACCCCGAAATATCATTTACTTTTATCCGTGACGGCAAACAGGTCCTTAGGACTTACGGTGACGGCAAGCTTTTGTCGGCAATATACGCGGTGTTTGGCAAGGAGTTTGCGCACGGACTTATTCCCGTCGATTATACCCTTGACGCGATTACCGTTAAAGGCTATGTTTCAAAGCCTGTTTATTCGCGTCCGAACCGCAATATGCAAAACTTCTTTATAAACGGAAGGTATGTTAAGTCACGCACCGCAATGGCGGCTGTTGAAGAAGCGTTCAAGGGCTCGGTTATGGTCGGAAAATTTCCGTCATGTGTTCTTGAAATTGAGCTTCCGTACGAAATGATTGACGTTAATGTTCATCCTGCCAAAATAGAGGTAAGGTTTATCAACGAACGCCCTGTGTTTGACACGGTTTATCACGCGGTTAAGTCGTCGCTGATGAAGTTTGACAGCAAAAAGCAGGCAAAGTTTAAAACCGAAACCGCGTTTAACGACATCAGAAAATTCAGTCCGTTTAATAACGCTCAGGCTGTAATTAAAAAAGCGGAAAACCCTCAGCCTGAGAAAGAGAAAAAAGACAAAAGCTTTGAGGATGATTTTAATCCCTTTGCTTCCCTTGACTTCAACACAACACAGACAAAAACAAAAAAAGAACCTGTCAATATTGATAACACGGGATTAAGAGATTCCGTAAATCCGTTTGACATCGTTTCAAAACAGGCGGTAAAAAACGAAAAAGCCAATGAACGCTTTAAAAACGAACACAGAGCTCCGCTTGTTGTTACACCGGACAAAACGGAACATACGGTTTCACAACATTCTGAGATTCCCAAACAAATTACCCCTGTTCATGAAGCCGTAACCGTAAGCGAAAAGCAAAATTCACAGCCCTCGCTCATCGAAAGCGCTGACGAGCTGAAGTACATCGGCGAGCTTTTTGATACATATATAATCGTTGAAAAAAACAAAAAAGAAATGATGCTTATTGACAAGCACGCCGCGCATGAGCGCATTATTTTTGAAAAGCTTAAGGCTGAAAAAGCAGGTTCTTCCGCTCAGCTTTTGCTGCGGCCCGTAACGGTTAACCTCGGAAAAGCCGAATACGACGCGGCGGTAAACCACCTTGAAATGTTTGCCGAATGTTCCTTTGACGTGGAAGATTTCGGCAACAGCTCAGTTATTGTGCGCAGCGCTCCGCAGTATATTGACGCGTCCGAAATTGAGGACTGCATAACCGAAATGGCTGATTATATATCGCAGGGCAAAAATGATATTTTTACGGAAAAGATGGATTGGTTTTATCATAATGTTGCCTGCCGTTCGGCAATAAAAGCCGGAAACAAAAACTCCGCGCGCGAGCTTATAGATATAGTTAAAACACTTGAAGAAAATCCTGAAATCCGTTACTGCCCTCACGGCAGACCGGTTTGTATAGTAATGAAAAAAAGTGAAATTGAAAAACAGTTTGGCAGGGCGTGATTTTGTGGAAAACCAAATAAAAGTTGTATCGCTTGTCGGCCCGACTGCTTCGGGAAAAACGCGTCTGGGAATTGATTTGGCAAAACGCTTTAACGGCGAAATAATATCCGCGGATTCAATGCAGATTTATAAGGGAATGAAAATTGCCACCGCCAAACCGACAGAGGAAGAAACACAAGGAATTAAGCATCACCTGATTGATTTTGTGCCGGCGGACTGTTCTTATTCCGTCGCAAGGTTTGTAGAGGACGCTTCGCGTTGTATTGACGATATCTACAGCCGCGGGAAGTTTCCTTTAATTGTAGGCGGTACGGGGCTATATGTTGATTCGCTCTTAAACAACATAAAGTTTAACGAAGAAATCAGGGACGAAGCCAAAAGCGGCGAGCTTTGGCAAATCTACCGTAATGACGGCATAGAAAAGCTGCTTGATATTCTTGACGAAATCGACCGTGAATCAAAAATCAGGCTTGAAGAGGAACGCAATCCAAAGCGCATTATCAGAGCTATTGAGTTTTATTATACAACCGGAATGACAATTACCAGACAGATAGCTGATTCAAGGCTTGAAAAAAGCCCGTACACTGCCGTTAAGCTCGGGCTTAATTTTAACGACCGTGAAAAGCTTTACGAAAGAATAAACAAGCGCGTCGATCTAATGCTCGAGCAGGGGCTTTTGGAAGAAACCAAACAGGTGCTTGGCAAGGATCTGAGCTTTACATCGGTCAAGGCGATAGGCTACAAGGAGCTTGCGCCGTATTTCAATAATGAAAAATCTTTGGAAGAATGTATAGAAAAGTTAAAGCAATCCACCAGACGTTACGCCAAAAGGCAAATCACGTGGTTTAAACGTGACAAAGACATACACTGGCTCTATGCCGACAGCTATTCCTCGTATGAAGAAATGCTCGGCGAAGCCGTTAATATAATAAACGAAGGACTTTTTTATGGATAAATTACTGTTTAAAAGAATTCTTGTTGCGGCGCTTACAATCCTCGCGCTTGTATATGTCGCATATCTTCTTATCAGCGCTCAGTTTGATATGTATCCAACCGAAAACGCTGTTAAAACAACCGTTACCGACACTATTTATTCCAACGGTTTTATAATCAGGGATGAAACTATAATACCTAAGGATAACAGCGGAATACTTTCATATTCCTGTTCAAACGGAGATACCGTAAACGCCAACGGAGAAATTGCGAAGGTATATTCAAACGAAACCGACGCGGTGAGAAATACTCTTGCCGATAATCTTGACAAGGACGTTAAGGCGCTCGAATCAATCCAGAAGAACAGCGTTACAGGCGCATTAAGCCTTGATATTATTAACAATAATATAAAAAACAGCATAATAAACTATCTTCACGATACAAATAAAAACGATTTAAAATCTTCATTTAATGATTCCGACAGCTTGTTGTCGGCAATAAACCAGCGGCAGCTTTTTACAGGCAAGGTATCAAACTTCAATCAAAAAATCTCCGAGCTGAAGGCAGAATCCGAAAAGCTCAAGAGCTCTGCCGGGGATAACACCGGAACCATAACAACGCCCAAGGCAGGTTATTTTACGGAATTCTGCGACGGATACGAAAACGTTTATCCTTACAAGGATGTATCAAAAATGCGTTTGTCCGACCTCAAAGGCTTTAAAAAGGGCAGTGTTCCCGGTAATATTGCCGGCAAGGTTGTAAGTAATGTAAACTGGTATGTAGCCTGCGAGGTGACCTCGGACGAAGCTTCAAGGCTCAACATTTGGGACAGTGCGGTAACCGTTCTTTTCGAAGAAGCAACAACCGAAGCCATCCCGGCAAAAATCTACCGCATATCACACGACGCCGAAAGCGGAAAAGCGCTTGTGGTTCTCCGCTGTGACTATATGGATAACGGTATCCTTGAAGCAAGGCAGGAGCCTATTGAAATCGGTATGGGCACCTATACCGGGCTGCGTGTTTCAAAGCGCGCCGTTCACGATGATTATGTAACAAAAACAACATACGATGACAACGGCAAGGCGCACAAGGAAAAGAAAAAGGTTCAGGGCATTTATGTTCTGTACGGAAGCGAGGTTCAGTTCAAGCAAATTTCAATCCTCTATGCCGACGAGGATTACGTTGTTTGCGACACCGAGCCCGATCCCGGTCTTTTGTTTAACGGCGAAACTGTTTCGCTTTATGATAAAGTAATTGTAAAGGGGGATGACTTGTATGACGGAAAAGTTATTGCGTGACGTTGAATATAATTATAATCATATCAACGAACGTATTGCGGAAGCAGCCGAAAAATCCGGAAGAAGCCGGGAGGACATCACTTTTCTTGCCGCGACAAAAACTGTTGACGCTGAGGTGATTAATTACGCTGTTTCACTCGGACTTGACCATATCGGCGAAAACAGAGTTCAGGAGCTTTTGTCAAAATATGACGCCTATGACCTTGAACACTGCTCTTTGCAGTTCATCGGTCATTTGCAGTCAAACAAGGTTAGACAAATTGTAGATAAGGTCGATCTTATTCAGTCGGTAGATTCTTTTAAGCTCGCCAAGGAAATTTCCGCCCAGTCGTTTAAACGCGGCAAGGTAACGGACATTTTGGTTGAGGTTAATATCGGCAGAGAAGAAAATAAAAGCGGAGTGTACGAGGAAAATCTTGAGGAATTGCTGTGCCAAATCTCCGAACTTCCGTCAATTTCCGTCAAAGGATTGATGACAATTCCGCCAATTTGTGATAATAAACATAAAATTTCTAATTATTTTAATAATATGCACAAGTTGTTTCTTGACATATCGCAAAAAAAATTAGATAATATAAGTATGACTATCCTTTCAATGGGTATGTCGGCAGATTATTACGAGGCTATACTCGCAGGCGCAAATATGGTTAGAGTAGGCTCGGCGCTTTTCGGCGCGAGAAACTATACATAAAGTAGGAGGAACTGTTTATGGCAGGAATAGTTGATAAATTTAAACGTATGTGGGACGCTCCGGACGACGAGTACGAGTACGATGAGTACGGCTATTCGGATGAAGGCGAGGATGATTACGAAGAACCGGCTCCGAGAGAAAGAGAGCGCGAAAGACAACCCGCCTCAGGTTCTTCAAGAAATAAAGTGGTAAACATTAACGCTACCGCCAAGCTTCAGGTCGGCATTTTTAAGCCTGAACGTTTCGGCGAGGAAACACGCTCAATCGCGGACGAATTAATGAAAACCCACACCGTTGTTCTTAACCTTGAGGATACAAACAAGGATATGGCAAGAAGAATCCTTGATTTTCTCAGCGGTGTTGCCTATGCCAACAACGGCAAAATAAAAAGAGTTGCTACAAATACATATATTATCATTCCGTCAAACGTTGACCTTACGGGCGACGATTTGCTTGATGAGTTAGAAAACAGCGGTGTTTACTTCTGATTTAAAGCTGTTTAACTCAAAGCTTGACGACGCCGTGTACCTTTGTGAAAAAAGGCACAGTCCGTATTTCTTCTCCTTTTTAACCGAGGAGGAACAGGCATACGCCGAACAGCACCTTAATTCGGTTCACTTTACAAACTACAGCTTTTTCGGAGGCAGTGACACAAGCGAACGCAGGGTTTTGGGCTTGTTCTATGACGAACAAACCGATTTTCCGGTTGACGCAATCCTGTTTACCTTCCGCAAAACCGATAAGCTGACTCACCGTGACTTTTTGGGTTCATTAATGTCGCTCGGCATTGAACGCGAAACCGTCGGCGATATTCTTGTCGGGGACGGCAGGGCTGTTGTGTTTGTAAAAAGTGAAATCAAAGAATACATAATGTCTCAAATTTCAAAGGTAGGAAAGGTCGGCGTTACCCTGAGCGACGCGGACGGCAGCGCGCTTCCGCAGGGCAGGGGAGTTGAGGAAAAGGAATACACCGTAAGCTCTATGAGGCTTGACAATATTGTGTCGGCTGTTTCGGGGCTTTCGCGTGAAAAAGCGAAAAATTTGATACTGTCCGGCAGTGTCAGCGTAAACCACTTGCCGTGTCAAAAAATAAGCCGTAACACCGAGCAAGGGGATAAGCTTACAATACGCGGCAAGGGAAAATTTGAAATAAGCGGTGTACTTGGGGAAACAAAAAAACACCGAATCAGAATATCAATAATTCATTACAGATAAGGAGAGCTGAATATGCTTACAATTGATGAGATTAAAAACATCAGTTTCAGAAAAGCTACTCTCAGCGGCGGTTACAGAGCGGAAGACGTAGATGCGTTTATCGACGAGGTAATTGCTACATTTGAGCAGCAGAGAAAGGAAAAAACAAATCTTGTTCACAAGATTGACAGACTTGCTACCCGCCTTGAGGAATACAGATCCGACGAGGAAACAGTAAGAAACGCGCTGCTCACTTCCCAAAAGATGAGCGACGCCTGCATTAAAGAAGCAAAAGAAAAAGCGGCAAGAATTATAAGAGAAGCCGAGGAAAAGGCTCAGTCGCTTGTTTCGGACGCCAACAAGATGACGGTTCTTGAAAAAGAGAATTATCTTGCGCTTCAGACCGATGCTGTCAACCTCAGAAACGAGCTTATAGAGCTTTACAGCAATCATATTAAATCTATTGACGATCTTCCTACAGCGGCTGACGTTGAACAGTCAAAGGAAGAGCTCGATAAAAAATATCCCACAGAACCCGTTGAGACTCAGGTGCCTGCCCGTCAGATTCAGGAAGAACCCGTCAGACAGCAGCCTGTCAGGGAAGCTCCCGTGGCTGCGCCCAAAAAAATCAGCAGCGACACAACAAGGGTTCCCGTTAAAAGAAGCGGAAAGTTCAGCCAGCTTAAATTCGGCGATAATTACGACGTTTCAGACGAATAAAAATATTACTGGAGAGAGCATATAAATGTGTAAGGATTGTAAGAAGGATTATAACTCAACTCTTAATCTTCCCAAAACCGATTTTCCGATGCGTGCAGGTCTTCCCAAAAGCGAGCCTGTAACGCTGAAAAAGTGGGAGGAAGACAAACTCTACGAGAAGCTTATGGAGCTCAACGAGGGCAAGCCGCTGTTTGTTCTTCATGACGGACCTCCGTATGCTAACGGCGATATTCACCTCGGTCACGCGCTCAATAAGATTCTTAAGGATTTTATTGTCCGCTACAAGAATATGGCAGGCTTTAAAGCTCCGTTTGTACCCGGTTGGGATACCCACGGACTGCCGACCGAGCTCAAGGCAAGACAAAAGGCAGGAATCGGAAGCTCTGCCGATATTTCTGTCGTTGAACTCAGAAAGCTGTGCGAGGAGTTTGTAACAGGCTATATTAACGACCAGCGCGAACAGTTTAAACGCTTGGGCGCGATAGGCGAATGGGATAATCCTTATATTACCCTTAAGCACGAGTTTGAAGCCGAGCAAATCAAGGTGTTTGCGGAAATGGCGGACAAGGGATATATTTATCGCGGCTTAAAGCCTGTTTACTGGTGCCCCGAATGTAAGACGGCGCTTGCCGAGGCTGAAATCGAGTATGCCGAGGATCCCTGTCATTCAATTTACGTTAAGTTTAATGTAACCGACGATTTGGGAAAATTCTCCGCAATGGGAATTGACCCCTCAAAGGTTTACTTTGTTATTTGGACAACCACAACATGGACCTTGCCCGCAAACGTTGCAATCTGCGTCGGTCCGCGCTATGAGTATTCAGTTATTCAAAGCGGCGGCGAGTATTATGTTATGGCAACCGATTTGTACAAGTCCGCGATGGAGGAGGCAGGCATTACCGATTATAAGGTTGTGGCAACAATTAAGGGCAGCGAGCTCGAGTATATGAAAACCCGGCACCCGTTCCTTGACCGCGAGTCTCTCCTTATTGTCGGCGAGCACGTAACGCTTGAAAGCGGTACAGGCTGTGTACACACAGCTCCCGGACACGGTGTTGACGACTATAACGTATGCCGCAATTATCCCGAAATTCCGGTTATTTGTCCCGTAAACGGCGACGGTATTCTCACTGAAGAAGCCGGCGAATTCGCAGGCCTGACAACAGACGAGGCAAACAAAAAAATTGCCGTAAAGCTTGACGCAGACGGCGCGTTGTTTGCACTTAAAAAGATTATTCACCAATATCCGCATTGCTGGAGATGTAAGTCACCGATTCTGTTCAGAGCAACCGACCAGTGGTTCTGTTCCGTTGATGATTTTAAGGAGCAGGCTGTTGACGCCATTAACACTGTTGAGTGGATTCCGGCTTGGGGCAAGGACAGAATTACTTCAATGGTACGCGATAGAAAAGACTGGTGTATCTCGCGTCAGAGAAAATGGGGCGTGCCGATTCCGATTTTCTATTGCCGTGACTGCGGTGAACCTTATATCAATAAGGAAGCTATGCTTGCGGTTGCCGGTTTGTTCGGCAAGGAAGGCTCAAACGCTTGGTTTGACCATGATGCTTCGGAAATTTTGCCCGAGGGCACAAGCTGTCCTAAGTGCGGATGTAAGGATTTTGATAAAGAAAAGGATATTATGGACGTTTGGTTTGACAGCGGTTCATCACATACAGCTGTATGCAAACGCCGTGATTATCTTAAATTCCCTGCTGATTTGTACCTCGAGGGCAACGACCAGTACAGAGGCTGGTTCCAGTCCTCGCTGCTCACATCGGTGGCAACAACAGGAGTTGCTCCGTATAAGGCGGTTCTTACCCACGGAATGATTCTTGATATGGAAAAGCGCAAGATGAGTAAATCTCTCGGCAACGGCATCAGTCCGCAAGAGGTAATTAAGCAGTACGGCGCTGATGTACTCAGACTCTGGGTAGCCTCCTGTGATTACCAGTCAGATGTTAATATTTCATTTGATATTCTGAAACAGCTCTCGGAAGCGTACAGAAAAATCAGAAATACCGCAAGATATATCCTCGGCAACCTTGCTGACTTTAACCCCGACACCGATATGGTAAGTCCCGGCGAGCTTACGCCTATTGACAAATGGGCTGTTGTTAAGCTCAACGAGCTTATTGACAAAGTAAAGGAATCATACGACAAATATGAATTCCATATGGTATACCACAGCATCCACAACTTCTGCGTTGTAGATATGTCAAACTTCTACCTCGATGTACTCAAGGACAGACTTTATACCGAAAAAGCAGACAGCAAGGCGCGTAAGGCTGCTCAGACAACTATTTATCTCATCCTTAACGCGATGACAAGAATGCTTACGCCTATTCTCGCGTATACATCGGATGAAATCTGGAAGTATATGCCTCACGGCAAGGATGAAAACACCGAGCACGTTATTTATAACGAAATGCCCTCAAAGGTTGATTATACAGCGGACGCCGGTTTTATGAGCTTCTGGGATGAAATCCACGAGCTCAGAGACGAGGTTAAAAAGGCAATAGAGCCGATTGTAAAGGAAAAGACAATCAAAAGCTCTCTCGAAGCAAAAATCACCCTTAAGGCAGGCGGAGAAAAGCTCAGCTTTATTAAAAAGGCTGAAAGCGAGCTTGCGGCGGTATTTATTGTTTCCGACGTTGAAATTGTTGATAACGGCGGCGAGCTTGAAATCTCTGTTGAAAAGGCAGAGGGCGAAAAGTGCGAGCGCTGCTGGTCAATCAGCAAAACAGTCGGTCAGAACAGCGAGCATCCCACAATTTGCGCACGCTGCTGTGAAAACTTAAAATAGTATATTTGTTATAATAAATCGGTGTGATTTTTATTGCACCGATTTATAATTACGGAGGCTTTATGGCTGTTATCGCTTTAATAATCGGAGTTGTAATTGCTGCGCTCGATCAGCTTTTTAAATTTCTTGTTGTACAAAACCTTAAGCCGGTAGGAACCGTAAATGTTTTAGGCGATGTTTTTAAGCTAACCTATGTTGAAAACAGGGGCGTCGCGTTTGGAATGTTCCAGGGGATGCAGTGGATTTTCGTTATCCTTACCGTTGCCTTGCTCGGCTTATTAATCTTCTATATGTTCCGCAAGCGTCCGGAAGGAAAGTTTTTTTATATAACAGCAGGACTCATTATCGGCGGAGGAATAGGAAATTTAATTGACCGTATATTCTACGGTTATGTAATTGATTATCTCAGCCTTTCGTTCTTTCCGCCCGTTTGTAATTTTGCGGATTACTGCATAACAATCGGTGTGTTTTTGCTCGCGGTTTACCTGCTGTTCTTTACGGACGCGGTAAAAACTAAGAAAAAGGACAATACAAATGACTGAGCACAATTTGACTTGTGACCGGAACGGAATAAGATTAGATAAATTTATAGCGGACTCAGGCGTCGGATTGTCACGAAGCGCCGCCGTACAGCTTATCGAAAACGGTTCTGTTACGGTCGGTTCAAAGGCTGTAAACAAAAAATACAAGTTAAGCGCGGGGGAGAGCGTTTGCGTTATAATTCCCGATCCTGTTCCGTATGAAGCAAAAGCGGAAAATATACCGCTTGATATCGTTTATGAGGACAACGATTTGCTTGTTGTTAACAAGAAAAAGGGTATGGTGGTTCATCCCGCCGCCGGCAACTATGAAGGCACCTTGGTTAACGCGCTGCTTTATCATTGCGGCGACAGTCTATCGGGGATAAACGGAGTGCTGCGCCCCGGCATTGTGCACAGAATTGACAAGGATACAAGCGGTTTGCTTATTGTCGCCAAAAACGACAGCGCCCACAGCTTTCTTGCCAAACAGATAAAGGAGCATTCTTTTACGCGCGAATACGAGGCGGTTGTTTTCGGGAATCTTAAAAATGACAGCGGAACCGTTGACGCGCCTATCGGAAGAAACCCGAATGACCGTAAAAAAATGTGCATTACCGAAAAAAACAGCAAACACGCCGTTACTCATTACGAAGTGCTTGAACGTTACAAGGGTTATACTCACATACGGTGTGTCCTTGAAACCGGCAGAACTCACCAAATCAGAGTTCATATGGCAAGCCTCGGTCACCCGGTTTCCGGCGACCCGGTTTACGGCGTAAAAAGTGAAAAAACAGACTTTAACGGACAATGCCTGCACGCTAAAAAAATCGGATTTATTCATCCGAAAACGCTTGAATATATGGAATTTGACTCACAATTGCCCGGCTATTTTGAGAAATTCCTTACAAAACTGAAAAATATAAGTAAATAAATTTCTTTTTTTAAAAAAATACTTGATTTATATTTATGTTTGTGGTAATATATTAAAGAATTTGGTTCCGTCGTTACTCGCGACGTGGCTCAAATAACGGCTTTGCCGTCATTTAAGAACTGATAGTCCGCTGCCAAAGGGTATGAATATCGGGTAAAATCAGGAGGATAAAAATGGACGCATTAAAAACAATTGCAGCCGGCTCGGTTAAGGAAAGCACACCTGAGTTCGGCATCGGTGATACCGTAAGAGTATCAGTTAACATTCGTGAAGGAAACAGAGAAAGAATTCAGATGTTTGAAGGCACTGTCATTGCCAAAAGAGGCAGCGGTGTTGCTGAAACATTTACTGTAAGACGTGTAGCTTACGGCGTTGGTGTTGAAAGAGTGTTCCCGCTTCATTCACCCAATGTAAAGGACGTTAAGGTTGTTCGTTACGGTAAGGTTCGCAGAAGCAAGCTTTATTATCTTCGTGACAGAGTTGGTAAGGCTGCTAAAGTTAAGGAACAGATTCGTAAGTAATTCTCGAATAATAATTAAAGGGAACTGCTTGGTTCCCTTTTTTTCCTTATAGTAAATTTCAACATTCGACGCCGCCGTTATTTGTTAAGGGCGGCCGGGAGTGCCCGGCGGCACTTTTACTTTACTTTTAAGTAGGTGAATTACGTGAGCAAGGATATTTCAAGCAAATATGATGACGAGCTGGAGAATGAATTTTCAGACGCCGACATAGCTCTTGACATTGATTATGAACAGAGGGACGAGGAAGTTAAACCCAGAAGATTTGACGATAACTTTAAACAGGAATTTTTAGCCGCGTTTGAGGAAGTTCCCGAGGAAAAGGGATTCAGAAAAACTAAATTCGGCAGAAAAGCTTCCGAGCTTTTGAATTCTGACCCGGACCGGTTTGAAGCGACTAATTCCGATGGCTTGACCGCAGGCGTTTATGACTGGATCAGGTGTGTTATTTTTGCAATAGCTATTGTGGTTGTTTGCCTTACCTTTGTATTCCGTTTGGTTGAGGTTGACGGTTCTTCAATGGACGACACGCTTCAAAACAAAGATAAGGTTATTGTAACCAACCTTTTCTATACACCTCACGACAGTGATATTGTTGTTATTTCTCACGGCGAAAAGTATAACAAACCTATTATCAAGCGTGTAATCGCTACCGAAGGACAATCAATAAAGCTCGATTATGAAAACGACCGTATTATTGTTGACGGCGTTGTTATTCCCGAAACCTATATTAAAGGAACAACGTTCTCCAATAACATCGGCGATAACGATATTCCCGAGGTCATTCCAAAAGGAAAGCTCTTTGTTATGGGCGATAACCGTCAGGTTTCGCTCGACAGCCGAAGTAAGCAAATCGGTTTAATTGATGTAAATAACGTTATCGGTAAAGCGCAGGTTATTGCTTTTCCGTTTGACCGTATTAAATTCTTATATTAATCATCATAAGCTTATTCTTGATAATTTGAGAATAAGCTTATTTTTTAAGAGGTATATTATGAGTGAAATGCAAAACATCCAGTGGTTTCCGGGACATATGACAAAAACCAAGCGTCAGATTCAGGCAAACTTAAAGCTTGTTGACGCCGTAGCCGAAATTCTTGACGCGAGAATTCCTGTCAGCAGCCGCAATCCTGATTTAAACAAGCTGATTCAAAACAAGCCAAAGGTTATTCTGCTTAATAAATGCGATATGGCTAACCAAACCGCAACAAAAATGTGGATAGATTACTATAAAAAACAAGGGGTTAAGGCAATTGCCGTTGATTGTAAAAGCGGCAGGGGGCTGAATAAATTTCCGCAGTCGGTAAACGAGGTTATGAGCGAAAAGATTAACCGCTTAAAATCAAAGGGAATGAAGAATCCCATGATGAGGATTATGATTGTGGGTATTCCAAATGTTGGCAAATCTTCCTTTATAAACCGCGTTTCCAGGCAAAACAGGGCAAGGGTTGAGGACCGCCCGGGTGTTACGCGCGGAAATCAATGGTTTACTATAAGCAATAATCTTGAAATGCTTGATACACCCGGAGTATTATGGCCTAAATTTGATGATAAAATTGTCGGCGAGCACCTTGCCTTTACCGGTGCGGTAAAGGATCAGATACTTGATATCGAGCTTCTCGCGGTAAGACTTCTTGACTTCTTAAAACAGCTTAAGCCGGATGACTTTATCGCAAGATTCAAGCTTGACAAGGACGAACTTGACAGCACGGATTCTTATGATTTGTTAAAAATAATAGGAAAGAAGCGCGGAATGCTTGTGTCGGGCGGCGAAATCGACACCGAACGCGCGGCGATAATGCTGCTTGACGAATTCAGAGCGGCAAAGCTCGGAAGAATTACGGTAGAGATGCCTTACGGAGAATTAAAATGAATTGGCTTGAGTTTGAACAGGAAGCAATAAGCAAAGGATATAAACACATTTGCGGAGTTGACGAGGCAGGACGCGGACCCTTGGCCGGACCGGTTTGCGCCGCGGCGGTCATTTTGCCCGAAAACACAATAATAGAGGGTGTTAACGACTCAAAAAAGCTCAGTGAAAAAAAGCGTGAAGCGTTGTTTGAAGTGATAAAAGCCAATGCCGTTTCATATTCTATAGCGTATTCAAGCGTTGAGGAAATAGAGAGTATGAACATTTTAAACGCTACAATGCTGGCTATGAAGCGCGCGGTAGAAGGGCTTGACGTAAAGGCTGATTACGCGATGATTGACGGAAACCGTCTGCCTGACTTAGCTATCGACAGTGAGTTTATTATTAAAGGCGACGCAAAATCAGTGTCAATTGCCTGCGCTTCAATTCTTGCAAAGGTTTCAAGGGATCGTTTGCTGTATAAATACGCTGAGGAATACCCTGAGTACGGCTTCGATAAGCATAAGGGTTACGGCACCAAGGCGCACACTCAGGCAATAAAGGAATACGGTCCCTGTCCGTACCACAGAATGAGTTTTTTAAAGAAAATTTTAAAATGATTAGATTTACCAAAAAAGAAACCGGCGACGTCGGCGAGGAATACGCAGTTAAGTATTTGAAAAAACACGGCTGTAAAATATTGGCGCGGAATTACCGTAAAAAATACGGCGAGATTGATATTGTAGCGAAAAGCAGAGATTATATATTGTTTGTAGAGGTTAAAACACGCCATAACAATCCCTACACACAGCCGTATGAAGCGGTGGATTTCCGTAAGCAAAGAAAAATAATTTTAACCTCATCGGCGTACCTTTCGGAAAACAAAATTGACAGCTACTGCCGTTTTGACGTTTGCGAGGTATTTGTTGATGAAAACACCTTGAAGCTCGACCACATCAACTACATTAAAAACGCTTTTGAGGCAGGGGATAATTATGCGCGTTATTGACCTTCACTGCGACACTTTATATAAAAAATCCATTGACAACATTCCGCTTGACAGTACGGAAAACGAGTGCCGCCTTTGCGACGATAAAAACGGCAGCAAGCTTCAGTGCTACGCAATATGGCTTCCGGATAATTTAAGCGGAAATGAAGCGGAGGCTTTGTTCTTTAAGGCGTCGGGTGATTTAGTAAGTGAGTGCGAAAGACTGGGAATTTCCCTGTTGAAGCGCGGCGAAAAACTGAAGCAGGCTTTCTTAAATAACCGTAACACCGCGTTTTTTACGGTAGAAAACAGCACGGCGCTTAACGGCAAGCTTGAGAATGTAAAAAAATTCGCTGCGCTTGGAGTAAGAATGATGACGCTTACCTGGAATGATGAAAACCCTGTAGGCGGCGGTGTTGAATCCGGAAATAACACAGGGCTGACAGGCTTTGGCAGGCAGGCAGTAAGAGAAATGGAAAATAACGGAATAGTTGTCGATATTTCGCACGCATCGCAAAAGCTGTTTTATGACGTAGCGGAACGCGCAACGCGTCCTTTTGCTGCTTCACACTCAAACGCTTTTTCGGTTACGCGTCACAAGCGTAATTTAACAGATGAACAGTTTAAAATCATCGCTGAAAACAGAGGAATAGTCGGTCTTAACTTTCACAACGCGTTCTTAAACAATAACCCAGAAAACGCTTGTGTTACTGATATACTGCGCCACGCCGAGCATTTTTTGTCGCTCGGAGGGGAAAACGCAGTTTGCTTCGGCAGTGATTTTGACGGAGGTGTTTTGCCGGCGGATATAAAAAACAGCTTTGTTTATGCCGGTATATATGAATTGATGCTTAAACACGGCTACAGCGAAGCGCTTGTTAAAAAAATATTTTACTTAAACGCGCTTAATTTCTATGAAAACTTTGACAATCAAAGAATAATGTAGTAAAATAAATTGTTGACTTATTTACATTAATATATTGTTGAACTGTAACTAATACAAATACCTAATTAAAAGTAATTTAAGTACGTCTAAATGAAAGGATGATTTTATGTTATACAGCAGCACTCAAAACAAAAATGAGGTAGTTTCAGCCGCTCAGGCAATCGCTCAGGGAATATCTAAGGACGGAGGTCTTTTTGTTCCGCAGGAGTTTCCTCAATATGACGAAGCTGTTTTGAAATCGCTTTTAAAAGAGGACTACAGAGGCAGAGCGAAAAAGGTTTTTTCGGATTTTCTCACAGATTTTACAGAGGAAGAAATCGACGATTGTGTTACCAAAGCATACACTGCCGAAAAATTTGACGGAGAAAACCCGGCTCCGCTCGCGTTTACTTCGCTTGACGGCAAAGAGCTTAACATCCTTGAGCTTTGGCACGGTCCCACCTGCGCTTTTAAGGATATGGCTCTGCAAATTTTGCCGCATCTTCTTACCAAATCATTAAAGAAAACCTATGACGGCAAGGATGCTGTTATCCTTGTCGCGACGTCGGGCGATACAGGCAAGGCCGCGCTTGAAGGCTTTAAGGATGTTGACCACACTAAAATCATAGTTTTTTACCCGGTAAACGGCGTAAGTCCCATGCAGAAGCACCAGATGAACACCCAGGAAGGTGAAAATGTTAAGGTTTGCGCGATTGAGGGTAACTTTGACGACGCGCAAACAGGTGTAAAAAGAATATTTACAACTCCCGAAATCGCCGAAAAGCTTGCCGAAAACAATATGCTGTTTTCATCAGCAAACTCTATAAACTGGGGCAGACTTCTTCCTCAGATTGTTTATTACATCTCCGCATACTGCGATATGGTTAACGAGGGCAAAATCGCTTTCGGTGACAAAATCAACGTTGTTGTACCTACCGGAAACTTCGGTAATATTCTTGCTTCTTACTACGCAAGTCTTATGGGACTTCCTGTCAACAAGTTTATTTGCGCTTCAAATTCAAATAATGTTCTGACAGATTTCATTAATACCGGTGTTTATGATAAGAACAGACAGTTTTATACCACAATGTCGCCTTCAATGGACATTCTTGTATCAAGCAACCTTGAAAGACTTTTATATAAGCTTTCCGGCAATGACGATAAGGTAACCTGCGAATGGATGACCGCACTGAAAACAGAGGGTAAATATGAGGTTACGGATGACGTCAAGGCTGTTATCAGAGACAAATTCTTCGGCGGCTTCTGCGACGATGCTCAAACCCAAGCAACAATAAACAAGCTTTTCAGCGAAAATAATTATTTGTGCGACACTCACACTGCCGTAGCTGTAAATGTGTATGAGCAGTATGTTGAAAAAACAGGTGACAATACTCCTGCCGTAATCGCTTCAACCGCGAGCCCTTACAAATTCTCAAAGGCTGTTTTGCAGGCTGTTGCTCCCGGATGTGAGCTTCCCGAAACGGAATTCGATATGGTTGACAAGCTCAGCAAGCTCACCGGAATGAAGGTCCCCGCGCCTCTCGCAGGACTTAAGAACAAGACCGCGCGTTTTTCCGATGTTGTAAAGTCGGAAGAAATGCGTGACTATGTTCTCAAATCGCTTTCTATAGAATAATGTCGTTGTACGCAATAGCAGATTTACACCTGTCGCTTGGCGAGGATAAGCCAATGGACATTTTCGCGGGCTGGAACGATTATGTTGAGCGTTTAAGTGAAAACTGGAAAAACCTTGTATCCTGTGATGATACGGTTGTTATCGCGGGAGATATTTCCTGGGCAATGAGAATTGAACAGACTTATACCGATTTTAAGTTTATTCACGATCTTCCCGGAAAAAAGATTTTTCTCAAGGGCAACCACGATTATTGGTGGGGCACCAAGAACAAAACAGATAACTTTTTAAGAGAAAATAAGCTCGACAGTATATCTGTTCTTTTCAATAATGCCTACACCTGCGGCGATTACGCCATTTGCGGAACGCGTGGCTGGTTCCTTGAAAACGACACACCCGAGGACATAAAGGTTTTGAACCGTGAAGTCGGCAGACTTAAAATGAGTCTTGACCGGGCGATAAAAACCGGGCTTGAGCCTGTGGTTTTTCTGCATTATCCTCCTTACTACAGAGGAATAGAGTGCAGTGAGATTATGGACGTTCTTTGTTCATACCCTGTGAAAAAGTGCTATTACGGTCATATTCACGGGAAGAAAAACTTTAAGCTCGCCTTTGAGGGTGAGTACAAAGGCATAAATTTCCGGTTAATATCTTGCGATAAAGTAGGATTTATGCCTGTTTTAGTAAGATAACTTGATTTATTACATAACTTGTGTTATAATTAGCTGATATAAATTATAAAATATTTATACTTGGAGGAATTCAAAATGGCATTAAAGGAATGTACAAAAAAAGAGGAAGCAAATTCATACGAACTGACAGTATCCGTTGACGGCGAAACTTTTGAAAAAGCCATCAACGCTGTATATAAAAAGCAGGTTAAGAAAATTAACGTTCAGGGATTCAGAAAGGGCAAGGCTCCCAGAAGAATCATTGAGAAAATGTACGGCGCCGAAGTTTTTTACGACGACGCTATGCAGGATTGTTACCCCGACGCTCTTTATGAAGCGGCTAAGGAAGCGGACATTAAGATTGTTGCCGTTGAATCGCTTGAAGCTCTTGAAGCAGGCAAGGAGGGCTTCACCTTTAAGGCTTCCGTTGTGGTAGAGCCCACAATGGAAATTGACGGTTATAAGGGACTCGAAATTGAAAAGAAGTCAACCGAGGTTACCGAAGAGCTCATTAACGAAGAAATTGAAAAGGTCAGAGAGCGCAATTCAAGAATGGTTACAGTTGAAGACAGAGCCGCCGAAAACGGCGACACAGCCGTAATCGATTTTGAAGGCTTTGTTGACGGTGAAGCTTTTGAAGGCGGCAAGGCTGAAAATTACAGCCTTATGCTTGGCTCAGGTAACTTTATTCCGGGCTTTGAGGAGCAGGTTGTAGGTCACAAGGCAGGCGAGGAGTTTACAATCAGCGTAAAATTCCCCGATGAATATCAGGCGGAGGAGCTCAAGGGCAAGGACGCCGAATTTAAAATCAACCTTCATGAGGTAAAAGCAAAGGAGCTTCCCGAGGTTGACGACGAATTTGTACAGGATGTTTCCGACAAAGAAACTCTTGACGAATACAAGGAAGAGCTTAAGGAAACAGTAGGCAAACGTCTTAAGGACGAGGCTGAAAAAGATGTTGACGACCAGATTGCCGACAAGCTTGTTGACCTTCTCGAGGGTGAAATTCCCGAGGCAATGTATGACAACCAGACTAACGATATGGTAAGAGATTTTGAAATGCGCCTGCGTTCACAGGGTATGGATATGCAGACCTATATGCAGTATATGGGTATGGACGTTGACGCTCTTAAGGATATGTACAGAAAAGACGCCGAAAAGAGAGTTAAACTCAGACTCGCTTTGCAGACAATTGCCGACAAGGAAAATGTTGAAGTAACCGAGGCTGACCTTGAGGATGAGTATTCAAAGATGGCTGAGGCTTACAAGATGGATATTGATAAGGTGAAGGTTGCTGTTCCTGCCGATTCTCTCTCAGAGGACGTAAGGGTTCAGAAGGCTCTCGATATTGTTAAAAACACCGCCAACATTAAATAACAGCGAATAAATAAAATTTTTTTGAAATAATAAATTAAGAAAGGTTATGATATTATGGCATTGGTACCTTATGTTGTTGAACAAACCAACCGCGGCGAGCGTTCATACGATATATATTCAAGACTATTAAACGACAGAATAATAATGCTTCATGATGAAGTTAACAGTGCCTCCGCAAGTGTGGTTGTCGCTCAGCTTCTGTACCTTGAAAGTCAGGATCCCACAAAGGATATCAGCCTTTACATCAACAGCCCCGGCGGCAGCGTTACAGACGGCTTTGCAATTTATGACACAATGCAGTACATTAAGTGCGATGTATCGACAATTTGTATGGGTATGGCCGCAAGTATGGGCGCGTTTCTGCTTTCCGCAGGCACAAAGGGCAAGCGTCTGGCGCTTCCCAACAGCACAATTATGATTCACCAGCCCTTGGGAGGCTACAAGGGTCAGGCTACCGATATGGAAATCCATACAAAGTATATGCTTGACACAAAAGCACGCTTGAATCAAATTCTCTCCCAAAACACCGGCAAGCCCTTGGATGTTGTAAAAAATGATACAGAGCGCGATAATTTTATGACAGCACAACAGGCGCTTGAATATGGTTTAATAGATAAGGTTATTGACAAAAGATAAGTGAGGGACTGCAATGTCTAACAAGAATATCGACAAAGAGATTTACTGTTCCTTTTGCGGAAAACCGCAGGATATGGTTTTGCGTCTTATTGCCGGCAACGGCGCGTATATCTGCGACCGCTGCGTTGATCTCTGTATGAACATACTTGAGCAGTCGGGGGAAATTGAGCGTGAAAACGCTAAGCCCTACGGAAAAGGTGTTGCGCCGATTGATCCCGATGAATCAATTGCCGATCTTTTAAAGCCAAAGGAAATAAAAGCCATTCTTGATGAGTATGTAATCGGTCAGGATCATGCCAAGGTTACACTGAGCGTAGCGGTTTATAACCATTATAAACGCGCGTACGCCAAGGACGAAAGCATTGACTTTGCCAAAAGCAACGTGCTTTTGCTCGGTCCTACAGGTGTTGGTAAAACCTTGCTTGCTCAAACTCTGGCTAAGGCTCTCGACGTTCCGTTTGCCATTGCAGACGCGACAACTCTTACCGAAGCAGGTTATGTCGGCGAGGATGTTGAAAATATCCTTTTAAAGCTTATTCAGGCGGCGGACTATGACATTGAGCGCGCGGAACGCGGAATTATCTATATTGATGAAATTGATAAAATCGCGAGAAAATCCGAAAATCCTTCTATTACAAGAGATGTAAGCGGCGAGGGTGTTCAACAGGCTTTGCTTAAAATAGTTGAGGGTACCGTAGCGAACGTTCCTCCTCAGGGCGGAAGAAAGCATCCTCAGCAGGAATTTTTGCAGATTGACACAAAGAATATTTTGTTTATCTGCGGCGGAGCCTTTGACGGTCTTGAAAAGATTGTTGAAAAGCGCAAGGGAAATTCTGTTATCGGCTTTGAATCTCTTGTTAAGTCAAAGGCTGAATTTGACGAAACAGAGTGGATGAAGGATGTTACAGCTCATGATTTGGTCAAGTTCGGAATTATTCCCGAGCTTATCGGCAGATTGCCGGTAATTACCGCTCTCAGCGGACTTGACACCGAAGCGCTTGTAAAGATTCTGACTGTACCGAAAAATTCAATAGTCCAGCAGTACAAGAAGCTTTTTGAGCTTGACGACGTAGATCTTTACTTTGAAGATGAAGCGCTTGAGGCAATAGCCAAAAAGGCTCAGGAACAGCACACAGGCGCAAGAGGTTTAAGAGGTATTATGGAGGACATTCTTACAGATTTAATGTTTGAAACTCCTTCGGACAATACTATTGAAAAGATTATTATCACAAAGGAAGTAGTAACCGAAGGCATACAACCGCAAATTGTACGCAAAAAGGAAAAACCGTCTTTTTCACTTCCTTTGCCAAAAAAAGATTCGGGTAAGCGTTCAAAGCGCAGCTCGGCATCGTAAATTACCAAAGCGGTAAGTTGTATACTGCTTTTATGGCAATACTGCATACCGGCTTTTGCCGCAGTGCAGTGTTGCCCTTTTACTTTTTATGAAAGGGTGAAATAATGGAAACCCAAAACACAATGATAGTACCCGTGCTTCCGCTGCGCGGTTTGGTAGTGTTCCCAAAGTCGCTTATACATTTTGATGTTGGCAGACAAAAAAGCATTACCGCGATAAACAAGGCAATGAAAAACGATCAAATGATTTTTCTTGCCGCTCAAAAGGACGCTTCAAGCAATGAACCAAAGCTTATTGACCTGTTTAAAACCGGCGTTATCGCAAAGGTTGTTCAGGTTTTAAAGCAGCCCGACAACACCACAAGAATTGTGATTGAAGGCAAATACAGGGCACGGGTCACGGCTCCGGTTTTTGACGACAAATGTCTTATGGCTGAGGTCGAACCCTTGCCTGAGGAAAAAAATCATCTCACTGCAAGGGATTCCGCCATTATCAGGGCGGTAAGAAGCGAGTTTGAAAAATATATTGACGTTGCGCCTAAAATTCCGCCGGATATTATTTTTAAAGTAGCTTTGTGTAAATATCCGGGAGAGCTTGCGGACTTTTTAACCTCTAACATAATGCTTGACTATACTGTAAAGCAGACAATTCTTGAAATATTGCCTCAGACCGAAAGACTTGAAGCCTTGCTCGATGTTCTTACCAACGAAAATTACATATTGAAAATTGAAGACGAAATCTCGCGCAGAGCCAAAATGCGCATCGACGAAAGCCAGCGCGACTATTTTCTGCGAGAACAAAAGCGAATCATTGAGGAGGAGCTTGGCGAGGACGATAATCCTTCTCAGGAGGCGGAAGACTACGCGGCGCGAATCGAGGAGCTTCACCTTGATGAAAAATCCGAGGAAGCTTTGTTCAAGGAATGCCGCAAGCTGATGAAAATGCCTTACGGAAGTCAGGAAGCTTCTGTAATAAGAACTTATCTTGATACCGTGCTTGATTTGCCGTGGAATACCTCAAGCAAAGACAAAATTGTTATTTCAAAAATTCGCAAAGAGCTTGACAAAAGCCATTACGGACTCGAAAAAATCAAGGACAGAATTATTGAACAGCTTGCGGTTAAGAAGCTCAGCGAAAAGCAAAAAGGTCAGATTATCTGCTTTGTAGGACCTCCCGGCGTAGGAAAGACCTCAATCGCCCAGTCAATCGCAAAGGCAATCGGCAGAAAAAGCCAGCGAATAGCGCTTGGCGGAGTTAAGGATGAGGCTGAAATCCGGGGACACCGAAGAACATACATCGGTTCGATTCCCGGAAGAATCATAACCGCTGTTCAGAACGCCGGAACAAATAATCCGCTTTTGATTCTCGACGAGATAGACAAGCTTGCGAGCGATTATAAGGGCGATCCCACCTCCGCGCTGCTCGAGGTGCTCGACAGCGAACAGAATAATAAGTTTGTAGACCATTACATTGACATTCCCTTTGACTTGTCGGAGGTAATGTTTATTACAACCGCTAACGATTTGGGTTCAATTCCTGCTCCGTTGCGCGACCGTATGGAGATTATTGAGCTCAACAGCTATACAAGGGAAGAAAAATTCCATATCGCTAAAAAACATCTTGTTCCCAAACAGCTCGATTTAAATGGATTTTCTTCAAAAGAATTAAAATTTAATCAAAAGGCTCTTTACAGTCTTATCGACTTTTACACACGCGAATCAGGCGTCAGAACTCTTGAACGCACTATCGCTTCCATAATGAGAAAATGCGCGGTTAAAAAGCTTGAAGAGGGAACAGAGCTGTTTAAAATTGATGAAAAAGCAGTTGAAGCGCTTCTGGGTAATAAAAAATACCTTCCCGACAATGTAGGCAAAAATGATGAAATCGGTGTAGTAAACGGACTTGCGTGGACTTCTGTCGGAGGCGAGCTTTTGCCGATTGAGGTTGCCGTTATGGACGGCACGGGAAAGATTGAGCTTACGGGCTCACTCGGGGATGTTATGAAGGAAAGCGCCAAAACAGCGATAACCTGCATAAGAAGCCACGCGGACGTGCTTGGAATAGACTCTGATTTTTACAAAACAAAGGACATCCATCTGCATGCTCCCGAAGGCGCGGTTCCCAAGGACGGTCCGTCGGCGGGAATTACAATGGCAACCGCGATTTATTCGGCGTTATCATCAAAGCCGGTACGCCATGATATTGCAATGACAGGTGAAATCACCCTCAGAGGCAAGGTGCTTGCCATAGGCGGCTTAAAGGAAAAAAGTATGGCCGCTTACAAGCATAAAATCAGCACAGTGCTTATTCCAAAGGCAAACGAACCCGACATAAGCGAATTTGACCCCGCAGTTAGGGAAAACGTTAATTTCATTCCTGTTGAAAGCTTTAGCGAGGTTCTTGTCCGCGCTATAGCGGACCCTATAAAGGTCAGCGAACGTGAGTGGAACCGGGCTTCGGCGTCATCAAAGCCTGCCGCAATGAGTACTACTATAAGGCAGTAAGGAGGCGGCTATGAATTTTAACGAGGTAAGTTTTGAATTCGCTGCCGGTACGGTGAACCAGCTTCCTGATTCCGGTATGCCCGAAGTCGTATTTTCGGGACATTCAAACGTCGGAAAATCATCCTTGATCAACAAGCTTGTTCAGCGCAAAGCTTTGGCAAGAGTCAGCGCACAGCCGGGTAAAACGGCAACTATCAATTTCTATAAATTGCAGGATTTCCGTATGGTTGACCTGCCGGGCTACGGTTACGCCAAGGTTTCAAAGGCTGAAAAGAAACGCTGGGCGTCGCTTGTTGAGGGCTATTTTTCGCAAAACAGAAGCATTGCTTTAATTATTCAGATTATTGATATCAGACACAAGCCCACCAAAGACGATTACGATATGATACGCTTTTTGTATCAGTGCAACGCGCCGTTCGTCATTGTTCTTACAAAAAAGGACAAGCTTAAAAAAACCGCTTATGAAAAGCGGATTAACGAGGTTTTGGATGAACTCGAAGAATTTGAGGGCGTTCAGCTTATTCCGTTTTCGGCTGTAGACGGAAGCGGACTTGAAGATGTTAAAGAAGTTATAGAGGAGTATATAAAGGAAACAGAGGGGTAAAATAATGGAAAAAAAGCCGTTTATATCTTTAGAAAAAGCAAAGGAAATAATAAAAGAAATTCCCACTCCTTTTCACATTTATGATGAAAAGGGAATAAGGGAAAACGCGAGAGCTCTTAATAAAGCGTTTAGCTGGAACAAGGGTTACAAGGAATATTTTGCTGTAAAAGCAACACCGAATCCGTATATTATGCAAATTTTAAAAGAGGAAGGCTGCGGAATGGACTGCTCGTCCTACACCGAGCTTCAGCTTTGTGAGGCCTGCGGAATTACAGGCAGCGAGATAATGTTCAGTTCGAACGTAACTCCGGTTGAGGATATGAAAAAGGCGTACGATTTGGGGGCAAACATTAACCTTGATGACTACACTCATGTTGAGTTTATCAAGAAAGTATGCGGAGTTCCCAAAACAATTTGCTGCCGTTATAATCCGGGCGGAGTATTTCAGCTCGCGGCAAGCGAGGATGGTGTTCAGGTTATGGACACTCCCGGTGATTCCAAATACGGAATGACAGAGGAACAAATCGAAAAAGCGTTTGTTGAACTCAAAGCCGCCGGAGCGGAAGAATTCGGCATCCATGCTTTTCTTGCGTCAAACACGGTTTCAAATGATTATTATCCGGAGCTTGCGGCTATTCTTTTCCGCCTTGCTGTTCGTCTGCACAAAAAAACAGGCGTACATATCAAGTTTGTAAATCTGTCGGGCGGTGTTGGTGTTGATTATAAACCCGAAGACCCCAAAAACGATATTGCGGTAATCGGCGAAGGCGTGCGCCGCAGATTTGAAGAAATTCTTGTTCCCGAAGGAATGGGCGATGTTGAGATATATACCGAACTCGGAAGATATATGCTCGCGCCCTTTGGCGCTCTTGTGACAACAGCGATTCACGAAAAGCATATATATAAGGAGTATATCGGCGTTGACGCCTGCGCGGCAAATCTTATGCGTCCGGCAATGTACGGTTCTTATCATCATATTACCGTGCTCGGAAAGGAAAATGAACCCTGCGACCATAAGTATGATGTTACAGGCGGCTTGTGCGAAAACAACGACAAGTTCGCAATTGACCGTATGCTTCCGAAAATCGACATCGGCGATATTGTTTATATCCACGATGCCGGCGCACACGGTTTCTCAATGGGATATAACTATAACGGAAAGCTCCGCAGCGCGGAAGTGCTTTTGCGTGAGGATGGTTCGTTTAAGCTTATAAGACGCGCCGAAACGCCAAAGGACTACTTCGCAACCTTTGACTTTTCGGATTATAAAGTATTAACGGAATAATTTACTTCAATCTCCCTTTTTAAGTTTAAAGGGAGATTTTTTTATTTTGCGCGTTAAAAGTGCTTTCTGCGTAATACTAATTCCTGATAGAAAGTAGACTTATAGGACGCGGCAAGGCTGGCGCCTTGCAAGGACGACAACGCAGTATTGCGGAAAATAGACCGCAAAGATTGGCTACTTTTTATTAGGTATTAGTATAAATATTGCGTGCTGTCTATGTTCTTACGTGCATAACAAAAAGACATCCTAAATCGGATGCCTTTTTTTGGCGGAGACGGCGGATGATATTGTCAAACAGGTGATACCGCGCCTGTTGTTTTCACTTTCTGATGGAAGAGTTGTCATCTGCTCTCTCGCTAAAAACAGTCCCCCGGACTGTTTTCTTAACGCTCGCCTTCGAATCCCGCCGTCTCTTTTTGGTGTGCTGATAAAAAAGACATCCTGAATCGGATGCCTTTTTTCTGGCGGAGACGGCGGGATTCGAACCCGCGGGGGATTGCTCCCTAACTGATTTCGAGTCAGCCCCGTTATGACCACTTCGATACGTCTCCTAATATTTATCAACAAGAGCTATTATATCACAAACAAAAAAATAAAGCAAGTAAAAAATAAAACATTTATATATTTTTAAGCATTATTTAATATTGTGCATTTATAATGTAACCAATCTAAACAGGGAGGTAATCTTTTATGAAACACAAGAGTAATTTATTAGCATTGGCAGCCGTTATTGCAGCGTTCTCAACCGCTTCGGCGCTTACTTCATGCTCGGGTAACGGTCAAAGTCAGTTATCTTCAGCAGCTACAGTTGACTCAGCGACCGAAATTGAGAATAATTCGTCAAGCGCGGCTGACTCAACAAAAGAAGCGTCAGCCACAAAAAAGCTTTCCGAAAGTGATATAAAGATTACCGAAACAATCGAGAATACCGCTGACGGGGAGCACGCTGTTACAGCTGACGGAACATCTGAAAACTACAGCAATGTTCTTGTTAACAAATCCGGTGAAGCCCAGGGCGATGAAGCGGATTTTTACGGCGAAAACTCCGCGATATTCGCCGCAAACAAGGGTACGCTTGACCTCAGCAGCATCGTGGCAAAAACAAACGGCACCCACGCCAACGCCGTGTTCAGCTACGGTGAAGGCACTACCGTAAATATTTCTGATTCTTACATTGAAACAAGCGGTAATTGCTCGGGCGGCCTGATGACAACCGGCGGCGGAACAATGAACGCTGATAATCTTACAATCAATACGTCCGGCAATTCATCGGCGGCGATCCGTTCCGACAGAGGCGGCGGAACCGTGACTGTAAACGGCGGTAATTATACAACAAGCGGAGTCGGCTCTCCCGTAATATACTCAACTGCAGATATTACCGTAAACGATTCTTCGCTTGAATCCACAGCTTCACAGGGAGTGGTTGTTGAAGGCAAAAATTCGGTCACTCTAAATAATTCCAATCTCACCGCTGACAACACCAAGAAAAACGGCAGTCATTCCAATTATTATCAGGCTGTAATGATTTATCAGTCAATGTCGGGCGATGCTGCTCAGGGGCTTTCATCCTTTGATATGAACGGAGGAACGCTTACCAATAAAAACGGCGACGTATTTTTTATTACCAACACGGCAACCGAAATCAACCTCAATTCCGCTAAAATAACAAATGAATCGGACGGGGTATTTTTAAGAGCGGCAGCGGCCGGCTGGGGAAGCGAAGGTTCTAACGGCGGTCAGGTAAGCTTAAACGCTTCAAAGCAAACTATAGACGGCGATATGATTGTAGACAGTGTGTCGCACCTCAACCTTTACCTTAAAGACAGCTCAAGCTACAGCGGCGCGGTTAATTCCGACGGTCAGCAGGGAGAAGTTTATGTGGAAATCGAAAGCGGCTCCACATGGACGCTGACAGGCGATTCTTATATTACAAGCCTAACCTGTGACGCTGATTCAATTAATCTAAACGGCCATACCCTTTATGTTAACGGACAAAAGTACACACAGGGTTCAAAGTCACAAGGTCAGGCAATTGAAGTAACTTCTTCAAGCTCAGGCGGTTCAGGCCACGGTGAAGGCGGAACACCGCCCGAAAAACCGGACGGCAATAACGGAGGAGCTTTGGGAAAAAGCGGAAAGCCTGACGCAAAGCCGGATAACTGATACACAAAAGGCTATCGCTTAATAACGATAGCCTGATTTATTGTTTACGGTAAAATGTGTCCGGCGCATTGATAAAGCCTGTACCATTCGTCCCTTGTAAGGGTAATTTCGGGAGCTTTGGCAACTTCACCGATACGGTAGGAATTCATTGTGCCGGCGATAATTTGAATTTTGGCAGGGTGCCGTAAAATCCACGCGGCGGCAATTGTTGTTTTGGAAACTCCGTATTTTGCGCAAATTTCACCGAGCGCCCAGTTAAGGTCAGGGTAAAGCTCGTTTTTATCAATAAACGCTCCGTGAGGTCCCTGAAAAGGAGACCACGCCTGCACGGAAATATCCTTCATACGGCAGTAATCAAGCACTCCGCCGTTGCGGTCAATCGAGCCTTCGGTAATCATATTTGCTTCAAGCCCTGATGAAATCATACTTGACGACTGAATACTGAACTGCATTTGATTAACAATAATATCCTGCTTAACATATTGCTTCAAAAGGTCAATTTGAGTTGGCTTGTGATTGGATACGCCGAAGTGCTTTACCTTGCCTTTTGCTTCAAGCTCATCAAAAGCCTTGGCGATTTCTTCCGGGTCTGCCAGCGCGTCCGGACGGTGAAGTACAAGAATGTCGATATAATCCGTATCGAGTCTTTTTAAAATTCCGTCAACAGAACTGATGATATAATCATAAGACAAATCATAATAACGGTGAGGAATTATTCCGCATTTAGACTGTATAGTGATGTCCTCGCGCGGTATTTTAAGGCTTTTTATTCCTTCGGCAAATCTTCTTTCACATTCTCCTTCGTCATAAATATCGGCGTGATCGAAAAAATTTATTCCAAGCTCCAAGCAGTGCATTAAATACTCGGAGGTTTCCTGTTCGTCAAGCTCCGAAATTCTCATACAGCCTAAACCAATCATCGGTACCTCAAGGCTTGAATTGCCAAGCTTCATAGTTTTCATATACTTCACCAACCATTTTTTTATTATAGTATAACATTTATAAAAAACTATGTCAATATAATATAAAAACACTTGAAATAATATTGCTTTTATTGTAAAATATATTTATTATTTAAATGAGGATGTTTTATGCAGAAAAATTTAACCTTTGTTCAAAAAGTTGAGCGTAGTATCATAAAAAAATACCGCAAGCCGATTTGGAATAAGTTTATAGCGGCTGTAAAGGATTATAAGCTGATTGAGCCCAATGATAAAATAGCTGTTTGCATTTCCGGCGGAAAAGATTCAATGCTGCTCGCAAAGCTTATGCAGATGCTCAGACGTTACAGCGAGTTTCCGTTTGAGCTTGTTTATCTGGTTATGGATCCCGGTTACAATGCTGCCAACAGACAAAAAATTGAAGAAAACGCGCAGATGCTCGAAATCCCGGTTACGGTTTTTGAAACAAATATTTTTGAAGTTACAGACAAAACCGGCCGTTATCCCTGTTATCTGTGCGCAAAAATGCGCCGCGGACACCTTTACAGCAAGGCAAAATCGCTTGGATGCAATAAAATAGCGCTTGGTCATCATTTTTCGGACGTAATTGAAACAACCGTAATGTCAATGTTTTACGGCTCTCAGCTGCAGGCGATGATTCCGAAGGTTCACAGCACAAACTTTGAGGGAATGGAGCTAATCCGTCCACTTTACTGCGTTCATGAAGATTCCGTTATTGCGTGGCGCAATTATAATAATTTAACATTTTTGCAGTGCGCCTGCCGTTTTACCGAACAGTCTGCAATGAGCGGTGACGGAATAGGAGAGAGCAAAAGGCAGGAAATAAAACAGCTTATAAAAACTCTGAAAAAAACCAATCCGAACATTGAAAAAAGTATATTCCGAAGTATTCACAATGTGCACATCGACACATTCGCGGGATATAAAACAAAAGGTGAGCGCCACAGCTTTCTTGAAAACTACGGCAAATAAAAACGCGTCTTTCCAAAACGGAAAGACGCTGTTTTGCTATTATAATGTTTTATCTGAGATGCAGTTGTCGAGAGCGCGGATAATTCCTTCCTTGTCCATTTTTCTGCCGATAAATACAAGCTTGTTGATTCTGTCACCGTAAACGGGATCCCATTCCGCGGCAACATCGGGATTCATATCGAGTATTTGCTTTTTGTCCTCCTCGGGGAACGCTGCAATCCAATCTCCGTCATCCGTAGCGGTTTTTTGCTTTCCGCTTTGTTCAAATATATAAGCGACATTCGGATTTTCAATTATCCAGAACAAGCCCTTGGCTCTGATAACCTCTTTTGGCCAGCTCTCAAAGATAAACTTCTCAAACTTTGCCTTGTCAAACGGCTTAACATTTTGATAAACAAAGGTTGAAATACCGTATTCCTCAGCTTCTCCTTCGTCGTGATGATGGTGATGGTGATGATGGTGATGACCGTGGTCTTCATGCTCCTCGTGTTCGTGGTGCTCATGATGATCGTGGTGCTCATGATGATCTTCGTGTTCGTGATGCTCATGGTGTTCATCATGCTCATCGTGGTCGAAATCCTCGGAATTTTCGCCGTCAAGCTCCATTGCCTTAACCCAGCCTGCGCTTTGAATAATTTTTTTGTAGTCAAAGTTATTGGTGGAAAGAATTTCCTTAACGTCTACCTTACCGTAGTTTGTCTCAATAATCTTCGCGTCGGGCTGCAATGCTTTGATTACCTCAAGCACATCTGCCTTTTCTTTTTCATTTACATCGTCAATTTTATTAAGTATAATTGTCGTGCAGTATTCAATCTGCTGAATAAGAAGGTTTTCAATATCCTCCTCGTCAAGATTATCCTGCATAAGAGAAGAACCCGAACCGAACTCGTCAGCCATTCTTTTTGCGTCAACAACTGTTGTAATGCTGTCAAGGTAAGCAACGGGGGGAAGCTGTGCGTTGGGGTCCGAACCGTCAAGCATACAAATCGAGCCGGCAATAGGACCGGGTTCGCAAATGCCCGACGCTTCAATGAGAATATAATCAAAACGCTTTGAACGCGCAAGATCAATAATCTGCTTCATCAGGTCAACCTTTAATGTGCAGCAGATGCAGCCGTTTGAAAGGGGAACAAGGTTTTCATCCTTTTGAGTTACCGCTCCGCCTTTGGCAATTAAAGACGCGTCAATGTTAACTTCGCCGATATCGTTAACAATAACGGCTACCTTGTAGCCCTCCTGATTGGCGAGAATATGGTTTAAAACAGTTGTTTTTCCCGCGCCGAGATAACCTGTGAGCAGCGAAACGGGAATTCTTTTATCTTTCTTTTTATTAAACATAATTGCCTCCTAAAATTACATTTCCGATACCAATAATATATAATACAGCTATTTTCGCTTTTTTTCAAGTGCAAAGCCGGATTTTTTAAAAAACTTGTTGTGAATAATCAAAGTAAGCAGGCTTAATATAAAAGTTGCCGAAAGCATTACCGCTAACGAGATGTACCACGTACCGTTGCGGTTTAGCGCGTAAAAATCGTACCATCCTCCGTTTGAGACGCCGATAATTACAACCTCGGTCAGGTAAACGGCGCCGTAAACCGCCATAGGTATCATTCCGAGCGGAGCGTATGAAAGCTTTATCTTTTCAAAGCCTTCAAGAAAAACAAATGATACAAAGCACATTACGGGCGCGCCTACGTGCATATGAAACGCCGTTCCGCCAAGCAGCATTTCGGGACCGTAAATCGGCATTAGCAAAACCATAACGGTTGAAAATGTCAGCAGCAGCGACACAACGCCCATAAGCCTGAAAATTACGGCAGGGAGCGGAACCTTATTTGCTTTGCCTTTTATAATCATAATATTGTATATACCGGTAATAAGAGCTCCCGCGGCGGCAAGAATATTGCTGTCGGTAGTAAAGAACATAAACTTTTCAGCCGGGCTTTTAACCGGCGGCGTGGTATTTCCCAGGAAATAAGAAATAATAACGCCTGTTGTCACCGCAAAAACCGTAAAGTTTATAATCACAGATGCAATCAGTCTTTTATTATTCATCATCAATTCTCCTTTTTGTGTTTTTATTTTTTCTGAATTCACTCGGCGTTTTATGGTATTTTTCACAGAACGCCCTCGTAAAATAAGACAAATTGTTAAAGCCGCATTCAAACGCGATTTCCGACACTTTGCTTTCCTTGTTTTCCAGCTTGTCCGAAGCCATCTCAAGCCTGTAGTTTTTTAGGTATTGAGTAAAAGATGAGCCAGTAAGCTGTCTGAACATTTTCGAAAAGTGGCTGGCTGAAAAATTACTCAAGTTCGCGGCTTTTTCTACGGTGATATTTTCACTGTAATTGTTTCGTATATACTCAAGCGTCTTTTTGAGCTTGCTGTTTAATGAAATGCTATACTGTTCCTCCTCGTTGGCAGGGGAACAATTCATACAAATAAAGTGCATAATTCCGAAAATACAAGATTTTATTATAAGCTCGCTGTTGTCATCTTGCCCGGCGTTTAGCTCAATCAACTGACTGACAAAGGGCAAAAGCTTTTTGTGAAGTTTGCTGTTGCTTTTAACGCAGGAAGGGATCATAACCTTTTGAGAATAAACAGGCTCTATGTATTTCTGAAAACAGGCATCCGCTTTTCCCGAATCCAAAAGAGATAACCGGAACAAAATATTGTAGTATTCCGAGTTAAGGTTGTCCTTGTGGTTTATTGAGTGAATGACCTGCGGCTGAACAAAAATCATATCGCCGTCATAAAGGTTAAAATCGTTATTTTGTACAGTTACGTTCATCGCGCCGCTTTTTACGTATATAATTTCCATTTCGTCATGCCAGTGAAGCGGAAATCCCCTTAAATACTCGGAATGTATAGCTCCGTAAACAGTAAAAGGGAACGAAAGGCTTCCGTGAATCTTTGTTTCGTGCATTGCAGGCATAAATATCCCTCATAATCGTTTTGTGTTAAATTAAAGTATAATATTATTAGTATTATACCGCAAAAAATTGTATAATACAATATATAAACGTAGAAAAAGGGATTTTATGAAGAATTTAAGGCTGTTTCATTTGGCGTGGCCTATTTTCATTGAAACCGCGCTGTTTATGCTGCTGGGTTTTGTGGATGTATTTGTACTTAGCCGCTATGATGACCTTGCTGCTTCCTCTGTAAACACCGCGAACCAGGCGGTGTCAATAATAACCATTGTTTTCACTGTTATTTCAGGCGCGAGCGCTGTGTTGATTTCTCAGTATCTCGGAGCAGGAAAACGCGTGAACGCGTCAAGGATAGCGGCGCTTTCAATTGTTTTTAACCTTGTAACCGGACTTGCCGCAAGTATTATTATTCTTGTTTTCAGCAAGAATATTCTGTCATTTATAGGCGCAAGGGGAAAGGTGCTTGAGTTTTCGTCAATGTATCTTTCCGTTGTGGGCGGTTTTCTGTTTTTGCAGGCGGTTATGAGTTCAATGGCGGTAATTGTCCGCAATCACGGACTCACTAAAATATCAATGTATGTTACCGTCGGGATGAACCTTATTAACACAACGCTTGACATTGTGTTTGTGCTCGGACTTTTCGGACTTCCGAAAATGGGAGTAATGGGAGTTGCCGCGGCTACTACCTTCAGCCGTATACTCGGAACGGCGGTGCTTGCTTTTTTCCTGTTTAAAAAGGTTGAGTCACCTTCGATTTTTAAGCTTTTAAAGCCGTTTCCGTTTTCCGATGTACGTGATATGATAAAAATAGGAGTTCCTTCCGCGCTTGAAACGTTTTTATATAATCTTTCCCAGCTTGTTATCACATCAATAGTTTTGAATTACCTGTCGGAAGCCGAGCTAATCACAAAAACCTATGTGAACAACATAACGATGTTTTTTTACATTTTCTCGGTATCAATCGGTCAGGCTTCACAGATCATAACCGGACACCTGGTCGGCGCGGGAAAGACAGACGAAGCTTATTCGCGCGGGCTGAAATCCTACAGATACGCCCTCGCGATTACGTTCGCGATAGCGTTAACGGGAGTGTTGTTCCGTTATCAGCTCATAGGCATTTTTACCGCGGACGGGGAGGTTATAAACCTTGGAGTTAATATACTTCTGATTAACCTCGCGCTCGAATTCGGACGCACCACTAACCTTGTTCTGATTGCCTGCCTCAGAGGCTCGGGCGATGTGTTTTATCCCACCGGCTGCGCTATCTTCTCGATGTGGGCAATAAGTGTGGCAGGCTCATATTTACTTGCCGTAGTTTTCGGAATGGGGATTTACGGCTTGTGGATTGCCCTTGCGGCGGACGAGTGTTTCAGGGGAATAATGATGATAATCCGCTGGAAAGGCGGAAAATGGAAAACTAAACGGGTTGTAACCGATAATTAAGGAGAAGTTATGAATATAGCCGCAATTTCACACCGAACTACAATTGAATACAGCTATGCTTTGGACGAGAATACAGTGGTTGTAAATCTGAAAACCGGCAAGGATGTTGACAAAGCGTATATAATTCACGAGGATCCTTTTATACACGAATTAAGAGGAAAACAAGAATGGTTTGGCGATAAGCTTGAAATGCAAAAGCTCGCCGAACTGAAATATCATATTATTTGGACTGTCAGGCTTACTCCTAAGTACAAGCGCCTGCAATATTACTTTGAAGTAGAAAGCGCGGACGAGTGCTGTGTAGTATGTGAAAATAAGATTTGCCCCGTAAGCGAAGCCGGCGGCACTTCGTGGCAGTATTATAAGTACGCGTGGCTTAACACAGCCGATATAATCAAACCGCCGTCTTGGGTTAAGGACACTGTGTGGTATCAGATAATGCCCGACCGTTTTTGCAGAGCGTCGGATTCGCCTAAGGACTCAAAATTTAAAGCCTGGGGCGACTTTGAAAAACCTTCATGGCGTGATATTTACGGTGGCAATCTGCGCGGAATAACCGAAAAACTGCCTTATTTAAAGGAACTCGGAATCAGCGGAATCTATATGACTCCGATTTTCCGTTCCGGCTCAAATCATAAGTATAATACTTATGATTATTGGCAGGTTGACCCTGATTTCGGCACTGAGGAGGATTTGATTGAGCTTATCGACAAGGCACACGAAACGGGCATAAGGGTAATGCTTGACGCGGTGTTTAATCACTGCGGTCATGAATTTTTTGCGTGGCAGGATGTGTTTGAAAAGGGCAGAGGTTCAAAATATTACGATTGGTTCTTTATCAATTCCGAGGATTTTGCCAAATATGAATTTTCAACCGAGGACGCAAGGTTTTACTCTTTTTCGTTCTGGTCGGGTATGCCAAAGCTAAACACTAATAATCCCGAGGTTGCAGATTATTTTACAAAGCTTTGCGCGCATTGGGCAAGGGACTGGAAAATTGACGGAATCCGCTTTGACGTAGGCGATGAGGTTTCGCACTCCTTTATAAACAGCCTGAATTCAAGCATAAAGAAGATAAATCCGGACATATTCTTCCTCGGCGAAATTTGGATGGATTCCATAAGCTGGCTTGGCGGAAGGGAATATGATTCTGTAATGAATTATCCGCTTCCCGGATGTATAAATGATTTCTGGAAAAACCGTGACCTGAGTTTTACCGACTTTATTTATTCGCTAAACTACTGCAGAACTCTTTATCCTGAGCAGACCACGCTTTCGCTGTTTAATTTTCTTGATACTCACGACACATCAAGGGTAGCTGAAATCAGCAGGGGCGATGATGAGCTGCTGCAAAAGCTTACCGTATTAATGACAATGCCCGGAACAGCGTGCATTTATTACGGAACGGAAATTGCGATGAAGGGACTTTACACTCCGTATAACAGGAGAACAATGCCGTGGGATGAAATAGAAAACGGCGATTATGACGTCGTAAAGGCTAAAATATCAAAGCTGATTCACCTGAGACATCAATACAAAGAATTTAGAAGCAATGAAATTGAGTACAGCCGTCACACAGATTTTCCGAGACTTGTTGATTATACCAAATCAGGCAAAATCAGAATTATTCTGAACGCTGAAACAAATCCCTGCGAGGTAACTGTCAACGGGGATATTATTTATCAAAATAAGTATGACAACGGAATTTTACAGGAAAACGGAATTGTTATAACGGCAATAAGTTAATAAATATTAAATATATGATTGGGGGATCAAATATGAAGAAATTTATATCATCAGCACTTGCGGCGTTAATGTTAATAGGCGCTTTTCCGGTTGCTTCGGTTAACGCTGCGGAAGAGCAGGTTGAACCGGCTCCGTCGGCATTTAATATTGAGCCGGGGCTTTACGCTCACGCAGCGCTTAACTCATCCGACGCCGACGCATGGCAGGAATGGCAGAGCGAACACAATGAGGATTTTTACGAGGCTGCGCCCTTGGAAAAATATTTCTTTCTTCCAAGCTCAGCCGACGACAGCAAGGTTGACATTTACAATGCCTATGATTTCGACGTTAACGTGAACGGCGTAGATGTCGGCTCAAAACACACCGCTACTGTCCAATATACAGCAAACACCTCATACAATGTTTCGGCAGGCGGCAAAAATTACACGCTTAAATTTATGAAGTCAAGCGCCGAGGCGGCTGTTTATATCAACAACAGCAACGCGGACGGAAACGGCACCGACCTTATGTCTTATCTGAACAGCGACAAAAGCCTAAGCGCAAAGGCAACGGGAGCAATTGTAACGCCCGACGGTAAAATTGATAACACGGCAATTAAAAAAATCAAGGGCAGGGGAAACACCTCATGGGACAAAGCCAAGAAGGGCTATAACATTACTTATGATAAGAAGGTTTCAATTGCGGGAATGGCAAGCGGCAAGAAATATTCAATTCTCGCAAACTATCAGGATGACTCCCTTTCACGCAACCGTTTCCTTTATGACTTGTCGGACGCTGTGGGAATGCCCTACGCCAGCGACTCCCGTTTTGTGGATTTCTATGTTAACGGTTATTACTGGGGTTCTTACCTGATGTGTGAAAAGGTTGAGGTGGGTTCCTCGTCGCTTGTAAATGATTTTGAAGAAACGGATTATCTTAACGAGGACGGAACAATAAAGGAAGATTTTCCTTTTGTGTGCGAGGTTGACGCAAGCGCAGGTTCGGATGATTATTATGTTGTATCGTCAAGCGGCAACAAAATCACCATCAAAGCTCCCGAAATTGAGCCGGGCAAACCCGGTTATGATGAAGTTAAAGCGTATGTGCTTGAGAAGTTCAACAATTTCTATAACACCACTGTTCCGAGAGGAGATATCGGTTCGGTTGCGGATATTGATTCCCTGACTAAGCTTTTCCTCATTAACGAGCTCGGCAAAAACTGGGATTCCGGTGTTTCGAGCACCTTCTTCACTTATAAACAGGATGAAAACGGAGTTTATAAATTCTACGGTTCTCCTGTCTGGGATTACGATAACTCACTTGGCAACGCAAACGGTATTTCAAGCGAGATAAGAAGCTACGGCATAAATGACTATACTCAGTACACCGGCTGGTGGTGCCAATACAAAGGAAAAGGTTCAGGCAAAAGAGCCGGCACCAACATAATTAACAGAATTTGCCAGAACAGAAACATCATTGCGGCAGCTCCGGAAATTTGGTTTAACTGCTTTGTACCCGCGATAAACCATTTTTCAGGCGAAAAGCTCAGTGGTGTAACAGACGCTGATTTCTACACACGGGATAAATATTACTCGCTGATTAAAGACAGCGCAGAAATGAACTACAAAAGCGGCTGGCTGTTATACACAGGAAGCTGGATTGCCGACCACAGCTCTTTGAAGAAGGCGTATTTCAATCCCGAAACTCTCACAATGGTAACAGACAGCCAAAACTCTTCATATTCAAATGATTTTGACGGAATGTTCAACTACTGCGCTGACTGGTTTACAAGCCGCGCGGCGTGGATTTCTTCACAGTATGTTTCGTCTTACACGCCGAAAACCGCACTGATGGGTGACATTAATAAAGATTCTTACATCAGTATTGTTGACGCTTCGCTCGTCCAAAGAATTATTGCGGAAGATATTACCGCCGATACCGAGCAGACTGTTTCCGCGGATGTTAACAACGACGGAAAAATAACAATTGATGACGCCACAGCTATTCAAAAATTTATAGCAAAATTTGATTCAGGCTGTGGAATTACAGGCACAAAACACATCTTCTAAAATTTAGGACCGGTTCGATTTTGAACCGGTCCTGCTGTCATTTTTTGAGTTTTTTATATTCAGAGTAATACGCGTTAAGAATGGAAGAAAAGTCACTTTTATCAACGGTGAGCTCCTGCTCCGTAACATCGTTTTCAATTATAATCTTGTCATCCGCTTTTGTTAATAGAAAAACATTAGCGGAAAATTCGGTGTTGTTTTCATCCTTTAAAAACTTTTTAATTTTGCTCAAAAAGCTTCGTTCCGCCAAAAGCAACTCGCCGATTAAATTATATTCTTTGTCGGAAAACTCTATTACGGGAATTTTCTTCCTGCCGTCGATTACAGACATTGTGTATTCAATCATAATCAGTCTCCTTCATAAACAGGGTAGGCGGTTGTTATTTTTTTATTGTTGTCCAAATACATATCAATTTCAAGGTCGCCGGCGTAGCCGATCCAAAGCGAACCCTTGGGATTGCTGCTGTCGTTTACCGCGTAGTCATATGCTGTGTTTATCGCGTCAACCACCTGCTGGGGAGTCCAGCTTTCAGGGTAAAATGAACTGAAGCCTTTTTTCTTAACGTCTCCGACCTTAACTTTTCCTGTGAATACGCCGTTTTTGTCCTCTTTGCTTTTTGTGCCGTCAATAATACTGCCTTTGCTGTCCTCAACCATAGTGTAGTGGTAGCCGGTAGCATTGCCCTTGCTGTTTATTGTTCCGTCAAAAATATGCTTTAGGGTGTTTTTCGCAAAGTGTTCGGTGTTTTTCAGCTTATAAATGTCTGACATTTTATAAGTTGATTTTTCTGTATTGCCGCTTTCGGCTTTTACGGTTGTTTCCGCGCCGGTTGACGGGGACGTAACCTTAACCTGAGAACTGCCGACAGCTGAATCAACAAGGTCAGCAACCGAGCACCCTGAAAAAATAACGGTTAATAACAGAATTGCCGAGGTTAAAATAGGGATAAATTTGTTTTTCATCATTATCACAGCTCCTTTACATAATAATACCACATCAAAGCGGTTAAATCAATTCACTGATGATAGAATTTGAAACCAAAAACCCTTTTTTGGTAAAGCAGGCGTGCTCATTGTCAAGCTCCATAAATCCGTGCTTTGCAAAGTTTTTTATTTTCTTTATTGTTTCCGGGTGAACCGGAGAGGCGTATCTGCGCTCAAACTCACTGAAAACAAGACCTTCCTTTAATCTGAGCGAAAGCATAATATACTCTCCGGAATCTCCGCCGGTTCCGTCGTCAACAATTTTTCGGTCATAGTAATTTTGGATACTTCTTTCATAATAAAAACGTTTTCCCTCAAAAAACGAGTGGGCGGAAGGCCCTATACCGATGTATTCACCGCATTTCCAGTAATTAATGTTATGCTTTCCTTCATAACCCGGCTTGGCGAAGTTTGATATTTCGTATTGCCCGTATCCTATACGCTCAAGCAGGTCAACCGCGTTTAAGTATAAATCCGCCTGAATGTCATCGTCAGAAAACGGAAGCTTGTCTTTAAGCGTAAAGAACCTTGTTCCCTTTTCAATTTTAAGCAAGTAAGATGAAATATGCGTTACGTTGCAGTCAGCACAAAACTCAATTGATTTTTTGAGCGAATCAATAGTTTGCAGGGGGATACCCATCATTAAATCAAAGGAAATGTTGTTTATACCTGCCTGCGCCGCTCTTGCCGCCGTCAGCCTTGCTTCTTCGGCGGTATGAATTCTTCCCAATACCCTAAGCTCGTTTTCCACAGCGCTTTGAAGTCCTATGGAAATTCTGTTAAAGCCGGTATTTTTCATTAAGTCAAAATCCATATTTTTGCCGCTTTCGGGGTTAACCTCACAGGTTATTTCAGCGTCGTCACAAACAGAAAAACACGTCTTTATTTTGTTAAGCATCGCGCACAGCCTTTCAGCTCCGATTACACTCGGCGTTCCGCCGCCAAAATATACGCTTGTAACCTTCTTATTGCAAAGGTTGCTCCAGTTAACAATCTTTTTTAAAGTTTCGGCTGTGTATTTTTCGTATTCGATTTCGTTTCCGCATTTGCTGAAAAAGTCGCAGTAAGGGCATTTTTTTCTGCAAAATGGTATGTGGATGTAAATTCCGAGTGTGTTCATAGCATTGCTCCGTGTATAAAATAGTTGGGGCAGAAACCACAGTTTCTGCCCCAAGTTGGAAGGTATATGAAAAGATAGGAATAATCTGTTTATTTCTGTAATTATATTACAATAATTTAATTATTTTGTCAAGCTTTTGTTTTAATTTATTTCAAAATTTTTTTATTTTTCATATTATTTTCCATAATTGTTGACATAACAGGTAAAATGATAGTAAAATATAAAGTTGTAATCCGCAAAATTATCCCGAAAGGATTGTATATATGAATTCATATAAGGAAGAAATACAAAAACGACGCACCTTTGCGATTATTTCTCACCCTGACGCAGGCAAAACAACGCTTACCGAAAAGCTTTTGCTTTACGGAGGCGCGATTAACCTTGCAGGCTCCGTAAAAGGAAAACGTACCGCAAAGCACGCTGTGTCGGACTGGATGGAAATTGAAAAGCAAAGAGGTATTTCGGTAACCTCTTCAGTTCTTCAGTTTAAGTATGACGGCTATTGCATTAATATTCTTGACACCCCGGGACACGAGGATTTTTCCGAAGACACCTACCGTACGCTTATGGCGGCGGATTCGGCGGTAATGGTAATTGACGGCTCCAAGGGTGTTGAAAAGCAGACAATCAAGCTGTTCAAGGTTTGTGTAATGCGCAATATCCCAATCATTACCTTTATTAATAAAATGGATCGCGACGCGAAAAGTCCGTTTGATTTGCTCGAGGACATTGAAAACGTGCTTGGAATCAACACCTACCCGGTTAACTGGCCGATTGGCTCAGGCAAAGAATTCAAGGGAGTTTTTGACAGAAACACCGAAAAGATTTTGTCCTTTACGGCAAATAACGGTCAGAAGGAAGTTGAAAAAAAGGAGCTTGCGCTCGACGATCCTCAGCTTGATGAGATTCTCGGTCAGTATCTCAAACAGGATTTGTTCGATGAAATCGAGCTGCTTGACGGAGCCGGAGACGAATTTGATTTAAACGCTGTTCGCGAAGGAAAGCTGACGCCCGTATTTTTCGGTTCAGCGCTGACAAATTTTGGTGTTGAGCCGTTCCTTGAGCAGTTTTTAAAGCTTACGACTTCACCGGTCGCGAGGGAAACCGTCAGCGAGGAGGTTGACCCGATGTCTGACGACTTTTCCGCTTTTGTATTCAAGATTCAGGCAAATATGAATAAAGCCCACCGTGACAGAATCGCTTTTATGAGAATTTGCAGCGGTAAGTTTGAAAAAAATATGGAAGTGTATCACGTTCAGGGCAAAAAGAAAATGCGCCTGTCGCAGCCGCAGCAAATTATGGCTCAGGAGCGTGAAATTGTTGAAGAAGCCTATGCGGGCGATATCATAGGCGTTTTTGATCCCGGTTTGTTTTCAATCGGCGATACAATTTGCTCGCCGTCACACAAGGTTCAGTTTAAGGGAATTCCAACCTTTGCGCCCGAGCATTTTGCGCGTGTCCGCCAAAAAGACACAATGAAGCGAAAGCAGTTTATTAAGGGTACAAGCCAGATTGCCCAGGAAGGCGCAATTCAGATTTTTCAGGAGCTTGACGCCGGTATGGAAGAAGTAATAGTCGGCGTTGTCGGCGTTCTTCAGTTTGACGTATTAAAATACCGCCTTGAAAACGAGTACAATGTAGATATAATTATGGAAAACCTTCCTTATGAATACATCCGCTGGATTGTAAACGAGGATATTGATCCAAAAACCTTGGATCTTGCCTCGGATACTAAGCGTATTCAGGATTTAAAGGGAAATCATCTTCTTTTGTTCACAAGCTACTGGAGCATTGACTGGGCGCTTGACCATAACAAAGGTCTTGAACTCAGAGAATTCGGTACAAACTAATGCTGTATAAAAAGCTAAAAGACTATTCAAAAAGCTCTGTTTATCCGTTTCATATGCCGGGGCATAAAAGGCTTGATATTAACGGAGACGGTAATTTGCCGTATAACCTTGATTTAACGGAAATTAACGGATTCGATGACCTTCATAACCCAAACGGTTGTATAAGAGATATAGAAAACACCGCTGCCGAAGTATATAACGTTAACAATGCTTTGCTTTTGGTTAACGGCGCGACAGGAGGCATCCTTTCGGCGATCCGCTCAATGACAAAACGCGGCGACCGTGTTTTGGTCGCGCGCAACTGCCATAAATCTGTGTTTAACGCGGTTGAGCTTATGGGCTTAAAACCCGAATATATTTTACCCGAGCAAACAGGTTTTGGCTTTTTCGGCAGGATATCACCCGAAGAAGTTGAAAAGAAGCTGACCGAATTCAGAGATATAAGGCTTGTCATTATTACTTCGCCTACTTATGAGGGCGTTTGCTCTAATATCGCGCAAATCTCGGAGATATGCCGAAAATATGACGTCAAGCTTTTTACGGACGAAGCTCACGGCGCTCATTTTCCGTTTCATAAAGCCTTTCCCGGCTCCGCTGTTTTACAAGGCGCCGACGCGTCTGTTATAAGCCTTCACAAAACCTTGCCTTCACTTACACAAACCGCTTTACTCCTCACAAATGACAGCGTATTGGCGGATAAACTAAGAATTAATTCCGCTGTTTTTGAATCAAGCAGCCCTTCGTATATTCTTATGGCTTCAATTGAATGTTGTCTTAGTTTTTTAAAAAACAGCAAGACAGCCTTCGACGAATACATTAAAAGGTTATTATTATTTTATGACAGAGCAAAACAATTAAAAAAAATCAGTCTTTTTAACTGCGCCGGCCGCGATTTCGGCAAGCTTGTAATACTTACAGGCAGAACAAAGCTTACAGGGCATCGGCTCGCAGATATTCTCAGGACAAAATACCGGCTCGAAACCGAAATGTCGTCGGTTGATTATGTAACAGCCATAACCTCTGTTTGCGATACTTCCGAAGGCTTTGAACGGCTGTTTAATGCTTTGCTTGAAATTGATGCCGGTTGTCAGCCTGATAACGAAAAACCGTTAAAAATAGAGTTTGAGTTACCTGAGCGCAAGTTTTTTTCGTATGAAAAGGAAAACTTCAAGCCAGTGAAAATGGCTTTAAAAAAAGCTGTAGGCAAAGTAAGCCTCGAGTATGTTTTCGCTTATCCTCCCGGAATACCTGTCATTGTTCCCGGCGAAGTGCTGACCGGTAAAACATACGAAAACATCAGTTATCAGATTAATAACGGGGTAGAGATAATTTCATCCGAAAAAAATTTACCTCATTATCTTTCGGTTGCAGAATTGTAATTGACAAATCCAAGCGTATATGTTAATATTTATTTATAAAGATATTTTATATCAAAGGAGTGCGTTATCATGAAAAGAATTAAAACAATTGAAACCCGTGACTTAAAGAAGAGCGTTAAAACAGGCGGCTGCGGCGAGTGCCAGACTTCCTGCCAGTCAGCTTGCAAAACCTCTTGCGGCGTTGCTAACCAGCAGTGCGAAAAATGTCTTGAGAAATAATTTTAAATTAAGGATTTTACGCCGTTATGCCTTATGGTTTAACGGCTTTCCTTATGTATAGGGGTTTTTATAATGGTACATCAATATAAACTTAACGGTTACAACATTGTGCTTGATGTGTACAGCGGCAGCGTTCACGTTGTTGACGAACTGGCTTATGATGTAATCGAAATGTATGAAAGCCGCGGCAGAGAGGATATTATTGCCGAATTAAGCAAAAAGTATTCAGATAATCCGGAGATTACCGAAAGTGAAATTTCGGATTGCATTGACGACGTAACCGGGCTAAAGGAAAACGGAAAGCTTTTTACGGAGGATAAGTATGAAAACCTTGCTTTTGATTTTAAAAAGCGCAACACCGTGATTAAAGCTCTTTGCCTTCACATTGCCCATACCTGCAATTTGAACTGTGAATACTGCTTTGCCAGTCAGGGGAAATATCACGGCGAACGCGCGCTTATGAGCCTTGAGGTCGGAAAAAAAGCAATAGATTTTCTTATTGAAAACTCAGGCAGCCGCGTTAATCTTGAGGTGGACTTTTTCGGCGGTGAACCGCTGATGAACTTTGACGTTGTTAAAGAGATTGTAGCCTACGCCAGAAGCATTGAAAAGCAGCACAATAAAAACTTCCGTTTTACCCTTACAACAAACGGTATGCTTGTGGATGATGACGTTATTGAGTTTGCCAACAAAGAATGTCACAATGTTGTTCTCAGCCTTGACGGAAGAAAAGAAGTGCACGACAACCTCCGCAAAACCATAAACGGAAAGGGCAGTTATGATATAATTGTGCCGAAATTTCAGGAGTTTGTAAAAAAACGCGGCAACCGAGGCTATTATGTCCGCGGAACATTTACACATAACAACACTGATTTTACAAACGATATTTTCCATATGGCAGACCTCGGATTCACCGAGCTTTCAATGGAACCGGTTGTTTGCGCGCCAAACGACCCTTACGCGCTTACATACGACGATTTGCCGGTGCTGTTTGAGCAGTACGAAATTCTTGCTAAGGAAATGCTAAAGCGTGAAAAAGAGGGCAGACCTATTACTTTTTATCACTATATGATAGATTTAACCGGAGGACCGTGCATTTACAAGCGTATTTCGGGCTGCGGTTCGGGAACCGAGTATATGGCTGTAACGCCGTGGGGCGATTTGTACCCGTGCCACCAGTTTGTCGGCGACGAAAAGTACCGGCTCGGCAGTATTTATGAGGGAGTTACAAACACCGGGGTTCAGGATGAGTTCAAGCTGTGCAACGCTTACGCGCGTCCCGACTGCAAAAGCTGCTGGGCAAGGCTCTACTGCAGCGGAGGCTGCGCCGCAAACGCTTATCACGCGACAGGCTCGATAAACGGTATTTACGAATACGGCTGCGAGCTGTTCAGAAAGCGTATGGAATGCGCGATTATGATGAAGGTTGCCCAAGCCGATATTTAGACAGTACATACAAATAATGTCAAAAAAACTTCCAAATTATCCGTGAACATTACAATAAAGCTTGACAATATAAAAGTTGCTGTGATATACTAAATATAGTTAGTACTTAAAGTGCTAAACCAATTTATGCAGGATGTTAAAAAATTAACAATCTGTAAATTTTAATGAGAGGAAGTATGTTAAATGAACTACTTATCAATTGAAAATGTAGTCGGCAGAGAAATCCTTGACTCCAGAGGTAATCCCACAGTTGAAGCTGAGGTAACACTTGCTGACGGTACTGTTGCAAGAGGTACAGCTCCCAGCGGCGCATCAACAGGCGAATTCGAAGCTCTTGAGCTTCGTGACGGCGACAAGTCAAGATACCTTGGCAAGGGTGTGCAGAAGGCTGTTGACAATATCAACGATGTAATCGCTCCTGCTTTAATCGGTTTGGACGCTTCCGATATTTATGCTGTAGATAAGGTTATGATTGACCTTGACGGCACAAAGGATAAGTCAAAGCTCGGCGCAAACGCAATCCTTGCTGTTTCAATCGCAACATCAAGAGCTGCCGCTACCGCTCTCGAGCTTCCGCTCTATAAGTTCCTCGGCGGCGTACAGGGCACAAAGCTTCCTGTTCCCATGATGAACATCCTTAACGGCGGCGCTCATGCTGACAGTGCGGTTGATACTCAGGAATTTATGATTATGCCTGTCGGCGCTCCCACCTTCAAGGAAGGTCTCAGATGGTGCGCAGAGGTATTCCACACACTTAAAAAGCTCATCAAGGATATGGGCGACGTTACAGCTGTAGGCGACGAGGGCGGTTACGCTCCCAACAAGCTCGAAAGCGACGAAGCTGCTATTGAGAAGATTCTTGAAGCTATTAAGGCTGCAGGCTATGAGCCCGGCAAGGACTTTATGATTGCTATGGACGCTGCTTCTTCAGAGTGGAAGAGCGAAAAGGGCAAGGGCTTCTATCATCAGCCCAAGAGCGGCAAGGACTTCACATCCGACGAGCTTATCGACCACTGGGAAGCTCTTGTTGACAAATATCCTATCATCTCTATCGAGGACGGTCTTGATGAAGAGGACTGGGAAGGCTGGCAGAAGATGACCGAGAGACTCGGCGACAAGGTTCAGCTCGTAGGCGACGACCTCTTTGTTACCAATACCGAAAGACTTGCAAAGGGTATTGCTCTCGGCGCAGGCAACTCAATTCTCATTAAGCTCAACCAGATTGGTTCTGTTTCCGAGACTCTTGAAGCTATCAAGATGGCTCATAAGGCAGGCTACACCGCTGTTTCTTCACACCGTTCGGGTGAAACAGCCGACACAACCATTGCTGACCTCGCTGTTGCGCTCAATACTTGCCAGATTAAGACAGGCGCTCCCAGCCGTTCAGAGCGTGTTGCCAAGTACAATCAGCTTCTCCGTATTGAGGAAGAACTCGGCGCTGCTGCTCAGTATCCGCAGATGGGTGCTTTCAACGTTAAGAAGTAATCTTTCCGTTACATTTTCAATTAAAACAAACTTTTCAGGAGTATCTCGTTTGAGGTACTCCTCGTTTTTTTGAAATTTTACATTATCGTAAGTAATACTATTTATAAACGAAAAATAAATTTATCTTTTTCGGACTTGATTTTTTTAAATTTATATGTATAATATTAATATAAATGTGTGAAAGAGGAGAGATTATTATTATGAACACATTATTAAAAAAGGTTGGAGTCTGCGCTTCGGCGTTAGTTTTGGCTGCGTCTTCAACTGCAATTGCTGTTTCGGCTGAAGATGTAACTGTCGAAGGAAATCATATGAAGAACGGAAATATTGATGTTTTCGTAAACGATACAAATTCCGCTTCAAAATTTGCTCTTTCGGATTCTCAGGGAAGACATCTTTTGTATAGTTGCACCTCAAGGTTCATTTCTTCTGTAGACGGAAATTCAAGTCATATTCATTTTTCCGACTGTGATATAAATGGATCTGCAAAAACCATCACAATGAATGGTCAATTCAATAATACCGATATTACAGCTACACTTAGAATTGTAGGCAACACGGTAACCGGTAACGAGGACACCATTGAGATTACTATGATTACCAAAAACAGTGATACGGCAAATCATAGTGTCGGTTCTCGTATTATGCTTGATACCATGCTTGGCGATAATGATAACGCTCCGTACCGTGTACCCGGAATAGGCGAGGTTACAACAAGAATTCAGCGCAGCGGCAGTGAAATTCCTCTGTCCTACAATACATTTGACAGCCTTACTAATCCGCAAATTGTTACAGCGGGTACATTCCTTAACGGCAGCTTAAAGCCTGACATAGTTCAGTTTACAAATTACTTTATTTCAGAAGTGCCTGTGCTTATTCCTGATGTTGACACAAACGCGTCGCTTGGCGACAGCACTGTCAATGCAATCTGGACAGAGAGAGCGCTTGCTCCCGGTCAGTCGCTTACCTGCCGCACATACTACGGTCTCAGTGCTATGGACATAAGCTCAAATTCTGAACTTGCGTTGGGAGCAAATAAAAGTGCCGGATCATTTGCAATCAATGAAGAAGGCACAGACTATGAAAATGTTTCCATTATGAGTTTTTTACAGAACACAGGTTTAAATGAACTTTCAAATGTTGAAGTAAGTCTTCAGCTGCCTAACGGTGTAAATACATCTGACGGTGTTACAAGCAAAAATTATTCTTCTATGGCTTCCGGCTCCGGCGTTGTTCAGGATTCATGGGTGCTTACAGCAGAGCCTTCGGGAAGTGAAAGAACTGTTAAGGTAATTGTAAACGCTAAGTCCGATCAGACGGGCGCTGTAGAACCCGTTGAACTCAGCTTTAATATTCCGGCTATTGAGGGCGCTGCCGATATTATCGAAACTGAGCCTGAAACAGAACCCGAGACAGATCCTCAAACAGAACCTGCAACCGAGGACAATACGGAAGCTACAACTATTCCTAAGGCTGACGACAATGACAAAAAGTCCGAAACCAAGCCTGTTTCTACGACTGACGAAGCTACTCCCGACAGCACCCCGGACAGCACACCGGACGGCAAAACCGCTTCTGCAAATAATAACGGAGCAATCCAGACCGGCGCGACACTTCCCGTACTTATAGTTCTTTCGGTATTTGTAATCGCGACAACAGCGTTGTATTATTTCAGAAAGAAGCAGGGTTAAGAAATTTAATATCAAAACTTTAAAGGAACACTGAACTGTAAATGTTCAATGTTCCTTTTTTTGTTAAAAAAATAATCTTGCAATGTTCGCGATAACCGCACATAAAATAACACCGGGAATCACCGGCAGTATCATTGAAAGCAGTGTGGTTCTAAGGCTTCCGGTTTCCTTTTTGATTGTCAGTACGGTTGTTGAGCACGGAAAATGCAGCATCGTTATAATCAGCATACAGATTGCCGTAACAGCTGTCCACCCGTTATTTAATAATATTTGTCTTAACTGTTCATAACCTGTGTAATCCGTCAAGGTCGAACGCGACATATATGACATTAAAATGACCGGTACGACAATTTCATTAGCAGGAAAACCAAGCAGCAACGCCATTATAATTACTCCGTCAAGACCGATAAATGCTCCGAAGGGTTCAAAAAAGTCTGAGCAGTATTTTAACAGAGATATATCGTTGATTTTTAAATTGGCGAACAGCCAGATCACAGCACCGGCAGGCGCGGCAACAATTACCGCTCTGCCTAAAACAGACAGCGTTCTGTCGAGCAGTGAACGCACAATGTTTTTTGCTATCTGAGGCTTACGATATGGAGGAAGCTCCAGCGCAAAGCCCGAGGACGCGCCCTTGCATACCGTGACCGAAAGCAGCTTTGAAATAACAAGTGTGACGACAACTGCAAAAACTATAGCGGCGAGCAGCACCAAAGCTACTTCAACCGTGGTAATAAATTTATTTGCTCCCGCCGCGAAAAAAGACATTGTTACCGCGATTAATACAGGAAACCTGCCGTTACATGGCATAAAGCTGTTGGTGAGTATCGCAATATTTCTATCCCTTTTGTTTTCGATAATACGGCAGCCTGTAACTCCGCAGGCGTTGCAGCCTATGCCCATAGCCATTGTCAGACTTTGCTTTCCGTGAGTTCCGCATTTTGCAAAATATTTGTCAAGGTTAAAAGCTATTCTCGGCAGATAGCCCGAGTCCTCAATTATGGAAAACAGCGGAAAAAATATTGCCATTGGCGGAAGCATTACCGCTACTACCCAGCTAAGCGTAGTATAAACACCGTCGATAATTATACCTTTAATGAATTTATGAACGCCAAGGTTGTCAAATAATAAACAAAGCCATTCTTTTCCGGCTCCGAAAAGTGTGCTCAGCCATTGGCTCGGATAATTTGCTCCTACAACAGTTAACCAAAATAAAAGACCGAACAAGAAAAGCATCGCAGGAATACCAAAGCGCTTGGAAGTCAGTATTTTGTCAAGCTTTTTAGTTCTTAAATTAACACGCTCAGTGCCGGATTTTGTCACACAGGCTTTGCAAATACTTATTGCCGAGCTTGTAAGCTTAGCAATATTTTCTCTATGCAATTTACTGTTAAAAACATCAATTTCACGTGTGTATTCGGAATTTACGCTGCATTTTATTTTGTCGCAGCATACTCCGTAAACAGTTTTTCTTAGCTTTTCTATACCTTTGTTTTTGACTGCGCAGCACTTTACAACCGGAATACCGAGCTTTCCTGACAGCTTTTTTTCATCAATGTATACGCCGTTCTTCTCCGCCTCATCATACAGATTAAGGCAAAGCACGGCTTTTTCGCATATGGATAATATTTGCAGAACAAAAACAAGGCTGCGTTCAACAGCGTTTGCGTCCGCTGTTATAATGACACAGTCGGATGGATATTTAATTAAATAATCACGCGTAACCTGCTCCTCGCTTGAAAAAGACAGCAGGGAATAGGTGCCGGGTAAATCCGTGATTTCAAATTTGAAGCTGTTAAAAATATAGCTGCCCTTTGAACACTCAACAGTTTTTCCCGTCCAGTTGCCCGTGTGCTGATTCAAACCTGTCAAAGCATTAAAAACCGTACTCTTGCCTACATTTGGGTTACCCGCCAAAGCAAGGCTAAACGCAAATTCATTACTCATTCTCATACGGTAACTCCTTTACGAATATCTTGTCGCAATCCTTTTTTCTGATTGCGACAACAGTGTTATATATTCTGAATGCCGCAGGATCGCCGAACGGACTGACAAACTCCGCGGTAACGCCGGCGCCTTCAATAAAACCCATATCCGCCAGTCTGTCCGAAATATCCAAGCTTCCGTCAATTTCCGTAATTATGCCGCTTTTCTTTAACGGCAGACTGCTCAACCTGATTCTGTCCATCTTTACATCACCTTGTCTTATATTATTCTGATAAATGTGAATTGTTAACGCTATTGATTTAATCAGACAATTATGATAAAATACTTCTGTTACTATTTTATCGGAGTGGATTATGAGCAAGTCAAACAACATAAAAAGCAGTTTTTTATTATCATTGACCGCGCTTATTTGGGGCATAGCGTTTGTTTTTCAGTCAATGGGAAACAATTATATGCAGCCCTTTACGTTCAACGCGGCAAGAAATATGCTCGGATTTTTGTTTTTGGTTCCTGTTATATTATTCAGACAGCTTCATCCCGGCGCATTAGGAGAAGAAATTTTTAATATAAAAAACCTGCCTTTAAAGACTACTGTTATCGGAGGCATATGCTGCGGAGCCGCCCTTGCGACGGCAAGTATGTTTCAGCAATACGGCGTAAAATATACCACCGTCGGAAAAGCAGGTTTTATCACAACCTTATACATAATACTCACGCCGATTTTCGGAATTTTCTTAAAGAAAAAATGTCCGTTTACGGTTTGGATTGGCGCCGGAGCCGCTGTTATAGGAATGTATATGCTTTGTATAACCGAGGAGTTATCTATTTCTCCGGGTGATTTGCTTGTGTTTATCTGCGCAGTCTTTTTTTCCGTGCACATCCTTATCATTGACTATTTCTCGCCGAAAACCGACGGGGTTGTGCTTTCGTGCATACAGTTTTTTGTAGCATCCGTCCTTTGCGGAATAATCGCTTTCATTGTTGAGGCTCCGTCAATTGAGCAGATTACAAACGGATTAATTCCGATACTCTACACCGGCATTATGTCAAGCGGAGTTGCGTACACCCTGCAAATTATAGGGCAAAGAAACTTTAACCCTACAGTCGCCGCGCTTATAATGAGCCTTGAGTCGGTAATATCCGCTGTTGCGAGCTACTTTGCGTATCAAATGGGATTTTTAACTCAGGATCAAAGCCTTACCGCTATGCAAATCGCAGGTTGTGCAATAATGTTCGCCGCGGTAATCTTTGTTCAGCTTCCGTTCGACAAATTAAAACCGCGTAAGCATTGATATTTTTTGTCGGATGTGATATACTGTAGAAAACTAAACAGGCTTCGCGTTTTATCCGATTAGGGTATGTAATAGAGAATACGGTGAGAATCCGTAGCAACTGTCATTACTGTGTTTGGCTGTGCCATAAGTCAGATCGCTGCCGCGTTGCCTTGGTCTTGCATTCTTGGACAAGAAGAAGCGCAGCCGATTGTACCGCAAATTCGTTTATTATTGCGGGTCTATTTGTTGTGCTTTTCTTAATATTTTATTAAGAAAGGCTTTTTTATTGCCTTCAAGGAGGAAAACTATGAAATCATCCGCAAAAAAACTTTTTTCATTAACTCTGGTTTTGGTAATGCTGTTTGCTTTATCAGCTTCCGCGTTAACCGTAAACGCCGAAGAAAAAGACCTCGGAAAAGTGTTGGTTATTGTTAAAAACGAGACCTTTTCAACTGCCGACAGCGCACCCTGGGAGGGCGTTTTGTTTGAGAAGGAAATCGATTTAAAAAGCGATTCAACAATGCTTTCGGTTGTTGAGGATTCATTCAAGGAAAACAACGTGAGCTACAGCCTTAATCAATACAGCTACCTTTCCGAAGTAAACGGTCTTTCGGAATATGCCTGCAACGGTTCGGGCGGCTGGATGATGACGCTGAACGATTGGTTTACCAGCGAAAGCAGCAGTGCGTATACAGTTTCAAACGGAAGATTATCTGACGGTGACGTTATAAGTGTTCAATACTCCTGCACATGGGGGTCTGACATCGGCAGCCTTTGGGGAGACAATAATACCCAACTGAAGAATATTAAATTAGAAGGCGCCTCGATTGCCTGGGCAGAAGATTTTACCCCTTCCAAAACCGATTATACCATTGTTCTCAGTCCCGACAACGAAAGCAATAAAATCGGTGTTATCCCGGAAGCCTTCAACAAAAACTATCAGGTTAAGACCTATTTGAATCAGTATACACCCGGTCAGCCCGGCACCGAGGTTAAAGCGTTAACCAAAAAGCTGAGCGTTAAGGACGGCGATGTTATCTATATCGGCGTCGGCAACGAAAACTGGGCTTCTATGAATGAGAAAACCGCCGAAACTGTTTACAAGCTTACGGTAACAATCAACCCTGTTAAAGGCGATGTAAACAACGACGGAGTGTTAAAGATTAACGACGCTACACTTATTCAAAAGTATTTGGCAAAAAGTGTGGAATTCAACAAAAAACAAATTTTTTACGCTGACGTAAACGGTGACGGAACGGTGAATATTTCCGACGTTACAGCTATTCAGAAAAAAATAGCCAACGCTGGCTGATAAAGGGCTTATGATTAGGAAAATTACTGCAATAATATTAACGGCTGCCGTGTCGCTGTGCACGGTGCTTACCGCGCACGCGGCAGGCTATAGTCAAGTAAATAACAAAGCGGAGTCAACGGCTGATTATCTATTAACCTGTCCTGTTCCCGGTGTCGCTTCAATTGGCGGAGAATGGATGGTAATCGGTCTTGCGCGCGGCGGAAAAATTTCAAAGGAGTTTACCGACGGGTATTACAACAATGCTTTAAGCTATGTAAAATCCGTCGGAAGCGCCAGGCTTCACCGCTCAAAGTCAACCGAAAACTCACGTATGATTATAGCCTTAACGGCGATCGGAAAGAATCCGCAGAATGTTTCGGGCTACAATCTTCTGGCTCCGCTCGCTGATTTTAACTTTGTAAAAAAGCAGGGGATAAACGGCCCCGTTTGGGCGCTTATCGCTTTCGACACAATGCAGTACGAAATACCTGCCGATACATCGGTCAGCGTCCAAACCACACGGGAAAAGCTGATAGATTACATATTGTCAAAACAATGCGCGGACGGCGGATGGGATTTGGAAGGCGAACATCCCGACCCCGACATCACCGGTATGACTCTTCAGGCTTTGGCTCCGTATGTTAATAAAAATATTGCTGTTAAGACCGCGGTTGATAAAGCTCTTGAGGTTATGTCAAACAACCAAAATGCCGACGGAAGCTTTTCAACCGGCGGCGAAAATACTCCGGAAAGCTGCGCTCAAATGATAACGGCTTTATCGGCTTTAAATATCGACTGCCTTTCGGACAACCGCTTTATTAAAAGTAATCAATCGGTTGCCGACAGCCTGTTAGGTTTTTCTGTTGAAAACGGCTTTGAGCATACAAAAGGTATGGGCTATAACCAGATGTCTACCGAACAAAGCTATTATTCACTTGTTTCATATCAGAGGTTTACCTGCGGTCAAAACACGCTTTATGATATGACAGATTTAATAGCGCACGGCGATATTAATCAAAGCGGTACAGCTACAATAACCGACGCGACGCTGATACAAAAATATATTGCGCAAAGCACGAACTTTACGTTATTACAGCAAAAAGTAGCCGATATTGATAAAAACGGCAGAGTAGATATTAACGACGTTACTTCGCTGCAAAAGTATTTGGCTGCAAAGTAGGAATAAATAATGATTGATTTTGTAAAAAAATACAAAGCTTTTATAATAATAGGCGCGGTTATGATTGCGGCGCTTACCGTGACCTTTTTCCTCGGCGGCAGTTCAGGTGATTCCGGTAAACCCGTGTCACCTAAAGCCGCTGCTGCGGCAAGCACTGAAGCAAGTACAATCGAATCCACACAGGAAAATACAAAAAGCACTGCACAGCCGACAACGGCGAAGCCCAAGCATAAACCTGTGGAAACAACAGTACCTTCAACTTTTCAAAGCTCCGGTGCTGAACCGTCTAAACCGGTTCAAAAGCAAGAAAGCGTACAGAGCAATACAAGCCAAGCTTCGCGCAATCATTCAAGCTCTTCGTCAAAAACACAGCCTCGAACCGGTCAGGACAAGTACAAGACCGATCCTGTTCCCGAAGGCAAGCCCGAGCCTGTTGAACCCGAGGAGCAAACTGTTGCTTCAAAAAAAACAGAGGTTACTCTGTCGGTTTCCTGTGCTTCTGTGCTTAATAAGCTCGAAAAACTCGACGAGGATAAGCTTGAAGTCGTTCCGCCGGACGGCTGGATATTAAAGCCTGTAACCGTAACAATCAACGAAGGCGAAACTGTTTTTGATGTTACGCAGCGTGTTTGCAGGGATAAAAATATTCATATGGAGTTTTCTTTTACTCCTATTTATAATTCCGCTTATATTGAGGGAATCGGAAATCTGTATGAATTTGACTGCGGAAGCGGTTCCGGATGGATGTATGAGGTGGATTCATGGTTCCCTGTTTACGGCTGTTCCCGCTATGTTTTAAAAGGCGGCGAAACTATAAACTGGAAGTATACCACCAATATCGGAAAAGATATAGGCGGAGGATCTCAGCAATGGAACGAGGAATAGTATGAAAGATTCTTTTTCAAAACTTCATCCCATAACCAATATGCTGTTTTTTGTTTTCGCAATTATTTTTTCAATGTTCATAAACCACCCGGTATGTATCGCGCTTTCGTTAATTTCAGCCGGGCTAAACGCGGTTTATCTTAACGGCAGGCAAACCTTAATTATTTCTCTCAGGTTTTTGCTGCCGCTGATTATCCTGACAGCTTTAATAAACCCTGTTTTTAATCACAGGGGAGCTACAATAATAAAATATCTGCCGTGGGGAAATCCCCTCACGCTTGAATCAATAATATACGGATTATCAGCCGCAGTGCTGCTGTCATCGGCAGCGCTGTGGTTTTCGTGTTTTCACAAGGTTATGACGTCGGACAAATTCGTATATCTTTTCGGACGGATTATTCCATCCTTAAGCCTCGTGCTTTCCATGGCTCTGCGATTTGTTCCGAGGTTTAACACTCAGCTTAGGGAAGTGCGAAAAGCTCAAAAAGCAATAGGAAAAGATTTATCTGACGGAACGGTTCTTTTGCGTATTAAAAACGGTGTTAAAATTATTTCGCTGATGATTACATGGTCGCTTGAAAACGCGATTGACACCTCCGATTCAATGAAAAGCCGAGGCTACGGATTAAAGGGCAGAACCTCCTTCTCGATTTTTAAGTTTACACAAAAAGACGCTTGGATATCAGCTGCTCTGCTTGCAGCGGTAACTGTATTAATTGTTCTCATAGTCCTTGGCTTTGCCAAATTCCGTTACTTTCCGACAATTAAAGGAAATATTTTTAGTGCTGAATCAATTGTTTTCTATACGGTGTACAGTCTTTTTCTGCTCACACCGCTGATAATTAACGTATGGGAGGGAGTAAAATGGAAGCGGTTAAAGTCAGCAATCTGACTTTTAGATATCCGGAAACCGAAAAGGACGTTCTTCAAAATATCTCTTTTGCAGTCAATCAAGGTGATTTTGTCACACTTTGCGGTATATCGGGAAGCGGAAAAACTACCTTGCTGCGTCACTTAAAGCCTGCGCTCACTCCGTACGGAAAACGGGACGGAGAAGTAAGAATATTTGGCAGGGAAATAAACGCCCTTTCACACCGTGAGCAAAGCTCAAAAATCGGTTATGTTATGCAGTCGCCCGAAAACCAGATTGTCACCGACAAGGTGTGGCACGAGCTTGCGTTCGGGCTTGAAAGTCTTGGCTGTGACAACATAACCATACGCAAAAGAGTGGCTGAAACCGCCGACTTTTTCGGAATAAGCAAGTATTTTGAAAGCAATGTAAGCACTCTTTCCGGAGGACAAAAGCAAATACTGAATCTTGCTTCCGTTATGGCAACTCAGCCTGAAATACTTATACTTGATGAACCCACGTCACAGCTTGATCCGATTGCGTCTAATGAATTTCTCTCCTGTGTTGTAAGAATTAACCGTGAACTCGGCACAACGGTAATCATTACCGAACACCGTCTTGATGATATTATTCCGGTTAGCGATAAGGTGATTGTTATTGAGGACGGAAAAATAATCTCCTGTGACACTCCTCAAAACACCGGCGCTAACCTGAAGCGCGCAAAAAGCAAATGCTTTAAATCGCTCCCGGCGCCTATGCGTATCTGGCACGAGGTTGAAAACAGCGGCTCTAAGCAATGCCCGGTAACCGTTACACAGGGAAAACAATGGTTGAAGGAATACAGCGAATCACATAAGCTAATTCCGCTTTATCCCGAACCAACCTTTAAGTATAACGGTGTTTCGGTTGAATTAAAGGATGTATATTTTCGATACGCTAAGGATTCCGCGGATGTTTTGAATGGCTTGAATTTTACGGCGCAAAGGGGAGAGCTAATATCAATTCTCGGAAGCAACGGCGCGGGAAAATCGTCCTTGCTTTCTGTAATTAACGGCACGGAGCGCTCTTACGGCGGTAAGGTAAACGTTAACGGAAAATGCTTAACGCTGCCGCAAAATCCGCGTGTTATCCTCGGCGGTAAAACTGTTCGTGACTGTTTGCGCGAAGCCCTTGACAACTCAAAAATATCTAAGGAAGATCAGAACAAGCTCCTTGAAAATGTTATAAGGCAGCTTTCGCTGAGTGCTCTGCTAAACCGCCATCCGTTCGATTTATCCGGCGGCGAGCAGCAAAAGACAGCCTTTGCCAAGCTGTTGCTTCTTAAACCCGATATAATTTTGCTTGATGAACCAACCAAGGGTCTTGACGCTGACAGCAAAGAGCAGCTTGCAGGGATAATCACTTTGCTGGTTCAATCGGGTGTTACGGTTATTATGGTAAGCCACGACGTGGAATTCAGCGCAAAATACAGCCATAAATGTATGCTGATGTTTAACGGAGAAATAATCGCGGCGGATACGCCCCGGAATTTTTTTGCTTCAAACAGCTTTTATGTTACCTCAACAAACAGAATGGCACGCGGCATTATAAATAACGCCGTTACTCCGGAAGAAGTTATTTACTGCTGCACCGGCAAAAAACCAATTTCCGTGAAATCTAAAAGTGATGATTTTTTCGAAATTACCGAAAGCCATAATTCTGATACAGAAAAATCCACAAAGACTAAATTTCCTTTATGGAAAAAAATTCTGTCTGTGTCCGGATTTTTATTACTCGCAGTGTCCTTGCTTATAAATACAGATGTGGTGAAGGTTAGCGGTTTCACAGAAACACCGTTTATTCTAAAGCTTTTGAGTGTAGCTGTTCCGCTTATTATTCTGATGATATCACTATTTGACGTTACAAAAAAACCGTTAGATGATACTTTTATCAGAAAAGAAAGGCTTCCCAAGAGGACAATAGCTGCTTCTGTTATAATATTGGCGGCGATTCCGCTTACTATTTTCGCAGGAACATTTTATTTTGACGATCAAAAGTATTTATTTATTTCACTGCTTGTTTTATTTGAGTGTATGCTTCCGTTTTTTCTTGTGTTTGAAGGACGAAAACCGCAGGCGAGAGAGCTTGTAATCATCGCTGTGCTTTGCGCTGTTGCTGTTGCGGGGAGAACGGTATTTATTATGCTGCCACAGGTAAAGCCCGTCATAGCGTTAATTATATTATCCGGTGTGTCTTTTGGAGGCGAATCCGGATTTATTGTAGGCGCTGTAACCATGCTGGTATCGAATATTTATTTTGGACAAGGCTCGTGGACGCCGTGGCAAATGTTTGCGGCAGGTATTATCGGCTTTATTTCAGGAATAATATTCCGCAAGGGCTTGTTGAACACTACCTGCGCTTCTTTAAGCGTTTACGGATTTGCTGTTACTCTTATTGTTTACGGCGGAATAATGAATTTTTCAACCGTTGTTTTAACACGGGCGGAAATCAGCCCGGCGATGCTTGCGGTAATCTACGCCCAAGGCTTGCCGATGGATATAATACACGCTCTTTCAACCTTTGTTGTTCTGTGGTTTATTTCCGAACCGTTGCTTGAAAAACTCGGGCGAATTAAAACAAAATACGGTTTATATTAAGGAGCAAAAAAAACGCTTCCAAAACGGAAGCGTTTTTAATATACCGATTATTTTTGGGGATTTTGGGTTTTTAATTGCTCAAGCGCTTTGTCAATTTCTTTACGCTGAGATTCATCCAGCTGTGAAAGCGCGTTTCCGGGAACTCCGTTCGCGTAGTCGGTAAAGGATGATAAAAGACCTGCTATGCCTGAGAAGATCAAACCGATAATTACAGCAAAAATACCAACAATGATTCCTGCCTTGCGCGGACCGGTTTTGTCCTTATCCTTTACGCTGAGAGCGCCGAAAATAATTGCTGCAACTCCGAGTCCGGCGCCAATGAGCGCAAGTGTCGAGTTAATTCCGCCATAAAAATTGATTGATGTACCGTTAATAGGTGTAAAGGGCACCATAGCGATAATAATAACGATGAATGCTGCTAAACCGATAAAAAGTCCGATAAATCCTTTTACATTTTTTTGCATAATTTTACCTCCTGTTTAATAATTTATTATTTCTTGCTGTTGCCTACTATTTGAATAAGCAAGTCAAGAATTTTTACATAAATCCAAATAATTGTGAAAGCGAGTCCGAATGCTGCCATCCATTCATACTTTGCAGGCATTTTGTTTTCAACCACATTATCAATTGTGGCAAAATCCGAAATAAGGAAAAGGCAGGCAATTATAATAGATAAAATTGTAAGACCGATTGATACCCAAAAATTGCCCATAATCATTGATACAAAAGGTCTTGTAAGCGGAATAAGAAAACCTACAAAGCTCAAAAGTGAAATTCCTACCATAGACATAAACAGGGTGAAAATTACCATCCTGAATTTATTTGTTACCCTGATTGCGCCTGTTGAATACAAAATAGCCATACTGAGCACTACTATAATCGTAATTCCGAGCGCGAGCAAACCGAGGTACTCATATCCTTTAATCAGTGTAAATATGGTGAAAGAAAGGATAAAGCCTTGGCAAAGCGAATAAATTGTACCGGAAACCGGAATAGTGCTCCTTGCGAAAGCAGCTACAAGCTGGGTAATGATTGCAAGAATACCTGCACCGGCGGCAAAGGCTACCTGTATTACAGACGTGCTTACTTCAAAACCGCGATAGTTCATATGCAGTGTCTGAGCCTGAGCAGCGAAAAATGTGTTGTTTAAAACCAGATAAAGCATCATTCCGCCCAGTGTAACAAGCAGAAAATACGCAGTCTTTACGGTGATTCTTCCGTAGCCTGCTGCCTTTTCACTTGTTGCAAAATCGTTTACTTTGTTCAGCCGGTTCATAACCGGATTAGACCTGAAAAACGATTTGTTTTGTTTTTTGTTTTGAACAGTGTTGTTCATTTGTTACCTCCTCATTTAAATTTGTAAGTCACTTTACAATTTCTTAGCTATATTATAACAGATAGACAGTGACAAAACAATGACAAATTTAAAAATTTTTCTGAATTTTATAATTTTTTCATAATTTTTTCATATATAAATACAATATATTAGTAAAACAGGTCTTGCTTTATTCACGCTGACGGATTATAATAGTACAATAAAAAGTAAAATTTTTTTGACAAGAGGTAAAATTATGACAGAAAAAGTATTTTATATTAATGATTCCGGCGCAAGTATTCATTGTAATTTATATTGCACTGATATAAAAAACTTAGAGCGGGTGGTTTTGTACGGTCACGGCTTTGGGGGACACAAGGATAATAAGGCGGCAGAGCGCTTTGCTAAAAAAGCAACAGCCAAGCATAAAAATATGGGTGTTGTAACATTCAACCTTCCGTGCCACGGCGATGATGTGCGGAAAACATTGATATTAAGCGATTGCGGAGAATACATAAGCCTTGTTTTGAAATATATCAGGTCAAAATTTAACGTAAGTGAAATATACGGATACGCTACAAGCTTTGGCGGATACCTGTTATTGAAATATATTGCCGATAACGGAAATCCCTTTAAAAAGCTTGCGCTGCGCTGTCCGGCTATTGATATGCACAGTGTTATTTTGAATTCAATAATGACTGACAGTGATAAAAAAGCTTTAGCTCATAACAAGCCTGTTTCAGTCGGCTTTGATAAAAAAATAAAAATCAATAAAACCTTTATTGATGATCTAAAGGCTTCGGACATCAGAAAATATGATTATTCCGATTATTGCGATGATATTTTGATTATTCACGGAACAAAGGATGAGGTAGTGCCGTTTGAATCATCAAAGGAGTTTGCGGAAAATAACTTTATTGATTTTATCGCGGCGGATAATGCCGACCACAGGTTTGTAGATCCGCTTTTAATGGATAACGCGATAAAAGATATTATTGTATTTTTCGGCTAATTGATAGTAGATTTATATACTGATGTATTTGTTTCTCAAATAGTTTTTGAATAAAAAACACCGATTGGAGTTTTGTTTAAGCCAATCGGTGTCTTTTTTTAATTTGTTTCAATATTAAGTATTGATGAAAAGCCGGTTACTTCAAAAATGTCCATAACATCGCTGTTAACATTAACAATTACCATTTCGCCCTGCTTTTTCATAGCTTTAAAAAGTATAAGCAGCACTCTAAGTCCTGCGGAAGAAATATAATTTATCTTGCCAAAATCAAGCACAAGCTTTGTAATTCCGGCCAAATCGGAAATAATTTCCGAATGAAACTGTTTTGATGTTACTGTGTCAATTCTTCCGGATGCGTAAACTGTGAGCACCGAGTTTGTTTTTTTCTTTTTTATATCCATCTTAAATACTCCTTCTATATAGTGATAGTTAAGTTGTTCAAATCCATTGTACTAAGGTATTTTACGTCTTTTGCCATTCCGCAAACCATCCTTATACCGATATTGGTGGTCGGGTCTTCATTATCATGAAGCTTTATCCATTCGGTGGGGTCAAATTGCTTGCAGTTATCCCTGATTCTAAGCGTCCAGCCGTCCTTAATTTTGATTACGCGTATGTCAATGCCGTGTCTTTTGCCGTCTGAAAAACCAAACTCAACAATATTATTGCAAAGCTCCTCAACAAACAGCGCAATCATCATAGAATCCTTTGCTGCAGCGCCTTTGCGGTCACAAAAATCCGTAACAGCTTCAGAGGCCGGAATAATTTGCTCTTTATTCGTTACCGAAAAGTCCATTACGTCTTCCTCGGGAACACCGAACGGTTCTTTCAGGAAAAGAAAATCCATGGCTTTATACGGTATACCTCGTTTTTTTACAGCAGCCGCTATGATTATAGTAAGCAGGTTCAGCGATTCGCCTATAATAAACGCAATCCAAACCGCATCGGTATCAATCAAGCCAAACATAAGGAATGCCGGAAGGACGATGTACAGGAAGCTGTCAAGGAAACAAATTATGTTTGATATAACCATCCTGCGCATACCCTGAGTGTAATTAATAAACACAACGTTAAGTCCGTAGAAAATCAGGCTTACCGCGTAAAACCTGAGTCCGCGTGCTGCAAGCTCAACCATTTTTGCGCCGTCCGCCGAACCGAAGGCTCCTGCAATGTTGTTTGCGAAAATCAACAGCAAAGCGGTGAGCACGGCTCCGACTATAATTGAAGTTTTTACCGAAACCTTTATCAGCGCCTCAGCCGCTACCCTGTCCTGTTCTCCGAGAATCATACCTGCAATCATTGCGGTAGTCATTGCCACGCCGAGCATTGTAGATGAGGTAAAGTTAAGCACGGTATTGACAACGCCAAGAGCTGCTACAGCCGTACTCGATAAAACCGTGGCGACCATAATTTGGTTTAACGCCGCGTTTCTCAGCATTGCGGAAGCGGAGCCGACTGCGGACGATGAGCCGGTTGTGATAATTTCAGCCAAATCCTTGAGCTTTAGTTTATTAAAGGAAAACCGGAAAATAATATCCTTTTTAGTAAAGTGAAGCAGCATTATCACCAACGCGGCAAAATAGCTCAGCGAGGTGGTTATGCCCATTCCCAGCATTCCGCCGTGAACAACCAGCGCGTTTACAAGGTCACCGATAATATCGAGCAGTGTCATAACAATAACCGCGACAATAACCCTGTTTGCGTCTCCGTCAAGCCGCATAAGCGCGTTAAATTCAAACAACAGCAGTACAGACGGAAACGAAAATACCAAACCGAGCAGATAGTCTGAGGTTAAGCCCAAAAGATGAGCGGATTTACCTCTTGCGCCGAGCATAACGCTTATTTCGCCTCTGAATACCAAAACAACGATCATCATTACCGCAGCAACAATTGCAGTTATGACCATACACATCGAAAAAGCGCGCCTTGCCTTGCCGGCGTTTCCTGCTCCAAGGTGCTGTGCGCAAATAATTTGAGCGCCGGTAGCAAGTATACCGCTGAATGCGGTGGCGAGATTGATTATCGGTGTGACCAACCCGTACGCTGCCATACTGTCCGGACCCAAAAATCTTCCGATTACAATTCCGTCAATTACAATTCCAAGCATTGTCGCAATTGCCGCTGCTATTATACTAAGCACAGAATTACGGAACAGCCTGCTAATAATTTTTCCGTTGTTTTTCATTGCCAAAATTCCTGTTCTTGTAGTTTTATTTTATAATATCACTTTTTGATAAACAAATCAATAACTCACAACAATAAAATTACTAAAAGGTACTTGACAAATTAATGTTTTCAAGTATATAATAACAAAAGAACGGGAGCTTGTATTACAGGCTGAGAGGAAGGTGTGACCTTCGACCGATACCTGATTTGGGTAATGCCAACGTAGGGAAGCTGATTATAACTTTATGCGCGGTGTTGCCAAATCGGCAGCCCGTTTTATTTTTTTTAGGAGGAATTTCAATGGTTATTATTAACGGCGAAAAAACCAACTCCGACGGTATGACGGTAGAGCAGTTTATCAAAAGCTCAGGCTATAACACCGTTTTTATCGCGGTTGAGCTTAATGAAGACATTGTTCCAAAGGCGGATTACGCTTCAACCGTTTTAAAAGACGGCGACGTGCTCGAGGTTGTAAATTTTGTGGGAGGCGGCTGATGATTCCTTCCAAAAATGAAATGATTGCCGCGTATGAAGCACGCCACGGAAAAGAGCTGCAAAAAAAGCTTTCCGCTGCCACTGTAGCGGTTTGCGGACTGGGCGGTCTCGGCTCAAATATTTCAATCGCGCTTTCAAGAGCAGGAATAGGTAAGCTTATTTTGATTGACTTTGACAGTGTCGATATTTCAAACCTCCACCGCCAGCAGTACAAAGCCAATCAGCTTGGTTTACCTAAGACCGAAGCCTTAAGCAGTAATCTAAGTGAAATAGCTCCTTACACAGCGCTTGAAACACACACTGTTAAAATTACGGAGGAAAACGCCGCTGACTTGCTTTCGGGCGCTGATATAATATGTGAAGCCTTTGATAATCCCAGGGCCAAGGCGATGCTGGCTAACACCGTTTTGGAAAGGCTTCCTGACAAATATTATATTGCCGCTTCGGGTATGGCGGGAATAGACAGCGCTAACACAATAAAAACCAGGCGTTTGTCAAAATATTTTTACATCTGCGGAGACGGAGTAAGCGAAGTGGGAAAAAGCGAAGGTCTGTTTGCGGCAAGGGTAATGGCGTGCGCCGCGCACCAGGCTCACACGGTTATCCGTATTTTAGCAGGAAAATTTGACGTATAGGAAAGAAGGATAAAAATGGACAATGATAAGCTTGTAATCGGCGGACATGAGTTCGAATCAAGATTTATTTTAGGCTCGGGAAAGTATTCGCTAAGCCTGATTGACGCCGCAATCAAATACGCGGGCGCGCAAATTATTACCCTTGCGGTAAGACGCGCCAACACCGCGGACGAGGAAAACATCCTTGATTTTATTCCCGAAAACGTTACTCTGCTTCCAAATACAAGCGGAGCGCGAAACGCAAAGGAAGCGGTAAGAATCGCAAGGCTTGCGCGTGAGCTCGGGTGCGGAAACTTTGTAAAGGTTGAGATTATGCGTGACTCAAAGTATCTTTTGCCTGATAACGCCGAAACGATAAAGGCTACCGAAATACTTGCTAATGAAGGCTTTGTTGTAATGCCTTATATGTATCCCGACTTAAATGTAGCGCGTGATTTGGTTAACGCCGGCGCGGCGACAATTATGCCGCTTGCTTCACCGATCGGTTCAAACAAAGGACTTGCCACAAAGGAGTTTATTCAAATTCTTATTGATGAAATCGACCTTCCGATTATTGTTGACGCCGGAATAGGCAAGCCTTCCCAAGCCTGCGAGGCTATGGAAATGGGAGCCGCGGCTATTATGGCAAACACCGCGCTTGCTACTGCGGGCGACCTTCCGCTTATGGCAGACGCTTTCAGACACGCCATTGAAGCAGGAAGAAAAGCATATCTTTCGGGACTGGGCAGAGTTCTTACAAGGGGAGCCTCCGCGTCAGACCCCTTAACCGGATTTTTACGCAACTAAGGTGAAATAATGGAAAATCAGTTTTTAATAGATTCAGACAAGCTTTCACCCGCGGCGCTTGAAAAAAAGCACAGGCTTGAAAACGATCCTTCATCACGCACTAATCATATGGAATATATGGAAGGTATGGAGGTAATTAAGTCCGACGTGCGCGAAAAGGTAATGGCGCAGATGAAAAGCTATGATTATAATAAATACACCGCAAAGGATGTTAAAGCGGCCTTGGAACACGAAAGCTGCACCGCGGAGGATTTTAAAGCCCTGCTGTCGCCTGCCGCGGAACCGTTTTTGGAGCAAATCGCGCAAAAGGCAAGGCTTGAAACAAGCAAGCATTTCGGAAATACGGTATATCTTTTTACGCCGCTGTATATTGCCAATTACTGCGAAAATTACTGCGTATACTGCGGTTTCAACTGTTATAACAAAATCAGCAGGATGAAGCTTAATTTCGAGCAGATTGAGCACGAGATGAAGGTTATTGCCGAAAGTGGTATGGAGGAAATATTAATCCTCACCGGTGAAAGCAGAAGTATGAGCAGTGTTGAATACATAGGCGAGGCGTGCAAGCTCGCGCGAAAATATTTCCGTATGGTTGGGCTTGAAATATATCCCGTTAATACAGATGAATACCGTTATCTCCACGAATGCGGAGCAGATTACGTTACCGTGTTTCAGGAAACCTATGACGCCGAAAAATACGAAACGCTTCACCTTGCAGGTCACAAAAGAGTATGGCCTTACCGGTTTGACGCTCAGGAACGCGCGTTAATGGGCGGAATGAGGGGCGTGGCGTTCTCCGCATTGCTCGGTCTTTCCGATTTTAGAAAGGACGCGCTCGCAACCGGACTTCACGCATATTTCCTTCAAAGAAAATATCCTCACGCTGAAATTTCTCTTTCGTGTCCAAGGCTCAGACCGATTATAAATAACGATAAAATCAGTCCGCTTGATGTCCACGAAACACAGCTTTGCCAGATTATCTGCGCGTACAGGATATTTATGCCGTTTGCCGGTATTACTGTTTCTTCAAGAGAAAGCGCACAGTTCAGAAACGGAATTGTGAAAATAGCCGCTACAAAGGTTTCCGCCGGAGTTTCAACCGGAATCGGCGACCACGAAAGCAAATACAGCGGCAAACAGCAGGATTCCTTACAGGGCGACGAACAGTTTGAGATTGACGACAGCCGCAGTCTTGAAAAAATGTACTCCGATATTTCCGGCGAGGGCTTGCAGCCTGTTTTAAACGATTATCTCTATGTCTGAGTTGATTTGCATAACAAACAGGAAGCTGTGCCGCGAGGATTTCTTTGAAAGACTGAAAAAAATAACCCTGTCACATCCTAAGTCTGTAATTCTTCGCGAAAAGGATTTGAGCGTAAGCGAGTATATAAGGCTTGCCGAGAAAGCCAAAAAAATTTGCGACGCCGAAAACGTTAAGCTTATCCTTCATAATTTCACTGAAGCGGCGTTTGAGCTGAATATAAGCAGTATTCATATTCCGATGCCGGTTCTGCGCGGAATGAACGAAGAAGAAAGGAAATATTTTAATACACTCGGCGCATCCTGTCACACTGTGAGTGAAGCGAAGGAAGCCGAAAGTCTCGGCTGCACTTACATAACCGCAAGCAATATTTATGAAACCGACTGTAAAAAGGGCTTAAAAGGGAAGGGGACTGACTTTTTAAATGAGGTCTGCCGCAGTGTTAACCTTCCTGTTTACGCGCTCGGCGGAATAAGCCCCGGTAAATACAGCGAAGTAATTAAGGCCGGAGCAAAGGGAGCCTGCGTAATGAGCGGATTTATGACTTGCGATAATCCAGAACTATACATTAAACAATTTCGGAGTAAACTATGAGCTTTAATAAAGACAATTTGTTATTATACGCCGTAACCGACAGAAGAAACGAGGACTTCGGCGTATTATATGAACAGGTAGGTCAAGCCCTTGAAGGCGGCGTAACAATGGTACAGCTCAGGGAAAAGAACCTAAGTGAAGAAGAATTCACCGCGGAAGCAATTAAACTTAAAAAGCTGTGCGGCGACTTCGGTGTACCTTTGATTATTAACGATAACCTCAAAGTTGCGCTCAACAGCGGCGCTGACGGTATTCATGTTGGAATTGAGGATATGCCTGTCAGCGAAATCCGCAGACAGTCAGGGGACGGCTTCATTATCGGAGCAACGGCAAAGACCGTTGAGCAGGCTCAAAAAGCCGAGCGCGAAGGCGCGGACTACCTTGGAATAGGCGCGGTTTTTCCTTCTCCCACCAAACAAAAGGCTGTTCGCGTTACAAACGAACAGCTTGCTGAAATTGCTTCCTCGGTTAATATTCCTTCGGTGGCAATCGGCGGAATAAATCTTGAAAATATTGAACAAATAAAATGTAATTATATCAGCGGAATTGCCGTTGTATCTGCAATTTTTTCCGCTGACGATATAAAAACGGCGGCGCGAATGCTTAAAGAAAAGGCAAAAGCTGTCGCCGGATAATAAAAGTATAGCGGCAAACCGGGGGCACCACTTTTTGCCGCTCAATAAAAATAATGCGAGAGAGGTTTATTATGAAAACAGCATTATCAATCGCGGGAAGCGATTCCTGCGGAGGCGCCGGTATTCAGGCAGATATAAAAACAATGACTGTTAACGGTGTTTACGCAATGAGCGCGGTTACGGCACTCACCGCTCAAAACACCACCGGCGTGACGGCTATTCAGGAGGCAACTCCCGAATTTTTAAAACAACAGCTTGACGCGGTTTTTACGGATATTTTTCCCGACGCCGTAAAAATAGGGATGGTTTCAAGCTCTCGGCTTATCCGGATAATCGCTGACAGACTTAGGTTTTACAACGCAAAAAACATTGTTGTTGATCCGGTTATGGTTTCAACCAGCGAAGCAAAGCTTATGCAAACAGAAGCGGTTTCTACCCTTGCGCGGGAGCTTCTCCCGCTTGCGGCAGTTGTAACTCCCAACATTCCCGAGGCGCAGGTTCTGAGCGGATTAACAATAGAATCCCGTGAAGACATGGAAAACGCCGCCAAGGTAATCGGGGATAAATACAACTGCGCCGTGTTGTTAAAGGGAGGTCACAGCGTTAATGACGCTAACGATCTTCTGTACTCAAACGGCGGCTTCAAGTGGTTTGAGGGCAAAAGAATTGACAATCCCAACACCCACGGAACAGGCTGCACTCTTTCAAGCGCCATAGCTTCAAATCTTGCCAAAGGCTTTGGCCTTGAAGAATCCGTGAAAAGGTCAAAGGAGTATATATCGGGCGCGCTTGCCTCAATGTTAAATCTGGGCAAGGGAAGCGGACCGATGAACCACGCGTTTGATTTAACCGGTAAATTTGTTTAATTACAAAACACAGATGGAAGCCGCTAAAAAAGGCATTATCACACCCGAAATGAAAATTGTTGCGGAAAAGGAATATATGGATCCCGAAAAGCTCCGCGAATCGGTAGCAAAAGGCGTTGTCGCAATTCCCTGCAACATAAACCACAAGAATATTTCACCCGAAGGCATCGGTATGGGACTGAGGACAAAAATCAATGTTAACCTCGGAATTTCCGGAGACTGCAAGGACTACAGCGTAGAAATGCAAAAGGTTGATATGGCGCTCAAATTCGGCGCCGAGGCTATTATGGATTTAAGCAACTACGGCAAAACAAACACCTTCCGCCGCGAGCTTATTGAAAAATCTCCGGCTATGATAGGCACGGTTCCCATGTACGACGCAATCGGTTATCTTGAAAAGGATTTGCTTGATATAAGCGCTCAGGACTTCCTCAAGGTTGTACGCGCGCACGCTGAGGAAGGCGTTGACTTTATGACCATTCACGCAGGCATCAACCGCAGGGCAGTTGAAGCGTTTATGCGCGACAAGCGCAAAATGAACATTGTATCGCGCGGCGGCTCGCTTCTTTTCGCGTGGATGATGATGACCGGCAACGAAAACCCGTTCTATGAGTTTTATGACGACGTTCTCGAAATACTCCGCGAGTTTGACGTAACCATCAGCCTCGGCGACGCGCTCAGACCAGGCTGCATTGACGACAGCACAGACGCCGGACAGATTTCCGAGCTTATTGAGCTTGGCGCGCTCACCGAAAGAGCCTGGGCTAAGGATGTTCAGGTTATGGTAGAAGGTCCCGGACATATGGCAATGAACGAAATTGAAGCGAATATGAAGCTCGAAAAAAGGCTTTGTCACAACGCACCGTTCTATGTGCTCGGACCGCTTGTAACCGATATAGCTCCCGGTTACGACCACATTACCTCGGCAATCGGCGGCGCGATTGCCGCTGCAAGCGGAGCTGATTTCCTCTGCTATGTAACTCCTGCCGAGCACCTGAGACTTCCCGACTTAAACGACGTTAAGGAGGGAATAATTGCCAGCCGTATCGCGGCGCACGCAGCTGACATCGCAAAGGGTGTTCCCCACGCGAGAGAACGCGACGACGCTATGGCTGCGGCGCGTCACAAGGTTGATTGGGAAGAGATGTTCAAGGTAGCGCTCGACGAGGAAAAGGCGAGAGCTTATTTTGAAAGTACTCCTCCTGCCGACCGCCACACTTGCTCAATGTGCGGAAAAATGTGCGCCGTACGAACCACAAACCTCATTCTCGAAGGCAAAAAGGTTGAGTTTTGCACCGAACTTTGATAATCTTTTCATCCTGTCATAATATATAGTAAGTTTAAAAGCAGTCCGTCAACGGTCTGCTTTTTGCTTTGCCTAATACTAATACCTAATAAAAAGTAGCCAATCTTTGCGGTCTTGCAAGGCGCCAGCCTTGCCGCGTCCTTCGCCTTGTCTTGCGAAAAATATCCTCGCAAAATATAAGTCTACTTTCTATCAGGAATTAGTATAAAATATATTTATTCTTTAGAGTATCTTCAGATGAACTTTAGAAAATCTTCAGATAGCCGCTTTATGATAATGTCAACATAAGCAAAACACTTTATATAAAATGATAGGAGAGATAATCAATGATAGCAAAAAGAATTATGGCAGGCTTGTTGTGTGCAATTTCCTGTGTTTCAATGATGACAGCCTGTTCAATCAGTACCGCAACCTCGGACGTCTCAAAGAAATCACAGAGCAGTCAGGCAGGGGCAAAAAAAGAAAAGGGCGAAGCAATGCACAAGCTGTATATCAGAGCACCAAAAAAATTCGATGACATCACCGCCGAATTTAAAAATACGGCAACCGCAAAAACAAAGAACGTCAAGATGAAAATCAGCAGCGAAAAGGATAACGTTGTTACATATTGCTGCGAAGCGGACGCTAATATGTATAATATGGTTAAGGTAAAATATGACAAAAAAGAAAGTATGGATTTTGCCTTTAACACCTTCACAAGCGGCTGGAATATTGTAAATGATGATTTTCTCCCGTATGTTGAGGGAAAAGAGCCGGACTATAATCCCGAATTTGAGAAAAAAGGCTTTAAATTTGACGGCTACGATAAATCTGCTTATATTTGGACGCCCGTGGATTATGACGCGAAGTCGGACGAGAAATACTCCGTAATTTATATGTTTGACGCTCAAAGCGCGCTCGCCACAGGCAAAGACGACGGTATGGACAATGATTATGTATGTCTGAACGCCGCTGAAAGCGTTAACAGTATGATGGCTGAAACCGGCAATAAAGCTATTGTAGTCGCCATTGAAAGCCACGATGCTTTCCGCTGGGATGAGCTTGTTCCGGATTTGGGCGAAATCAATACCGAAGACGAATATTCCAAAATGAATACTACCGAGCTTACGAAAAAGCGCGGAACCGCTTTTGCGGATTTTCTTTGCGATACCGTTATGCCGTACATCAATAAAAACTATAATGTTTATACCGACGCGCAACACACCGCGCTGTCCGGCAGTTCACTTGGCGGACTTGAAACCTTTTACACTGTACTAACACATCCGGACAAGTTTGGCACAGGCGGAATTATGTCAGCAACCTTTGATATGTACGCCGAAAAGGAATGGAATGAATTTCTCAAGGATAAAATGAATATGGAAAACGCTCCGCTCCTGTATTTTTATGCCGGCGGATACACCACAGACAATGGTGAAGTTACGGAAACAATGTATAACAAGCTTATTGAAAACGGTTACGCAAAAGATAAATTGGTTTTCAGTAAATACGAAACCGGCGAACACCTGATTGAATACTGGAGAAACATTCTTCCCGAATATTACGAGGCAGTTTTTACACATGATGTACCCGCACTGGAATTCGGAGTACCGGTAAAATATAAAAACACCAAAGACCCTAACGAGGAATTGCTCGAAGAAATGGAGCTTGAAATGACAGACATCAAGCCCGGTTATGTATACTACGACAACAGCGAAACAAAATGGGATAAAGTATACGCCTACTGGTGGGGCGGAATGTCCTTCAACACAATGACAAAAGAAAGCTATTACTTCGGCGATTGGCCGGGTATCGAAATGGAGCAAATAAAAGGAACCGATATATACCGCATTATCGCTCCAATCGGAGTTACCGGAATAATTTTTGATTCAGGCGTCAGCGACCGCGATGTGGCAAACGGCAAGGAAGCGTATCAAACGGTAGACCTGGAGTACAGCAAAGACAAAATAGGGAAGGTGTACAAGATAGACACCTCAGTCAAGCCAAAAGCCGA
>ONLA01000081.1 GCA_900318495.1 uncultured Eubacteriales bacterium | reverse complement strand
ACCTTGTATTTCTTCATAAAATCCTGTTTGTCCTTTTCGGAACGGATAAGCATAACCTCGGTAAAGCGGCCGTCGCGCCTGTCCTTAAATCCCGCTACCTTCTCCCCTGTACAGATTGAACTGCGTATAACAGCGCAATGGGTTTCGGGATTAAATGCAGGAACGTCAAAGCCTATGCTTTTGCCGCCGAAAAAATGCTTTTTCATAATACCGCCTCGCTTTTACCTTTATTATAAACCAAACAGGCGAAAAAGAGAATAGTTTTATAATATTTTATTTAAATAATATGTTATACGGAAAAAGGAGCCGGCTCAAAACGGTGAGACGGCTCCTTTAAAAGTAATTTTATTCTGCGAACATCGGGGTTGAAAGGTAACGTTCTCCTGTGTCGGGCAGAAGCGCTACAATAACCTTGCCCTTGTTTTCGGGGCGTTTGGCAAGCTGAGTTGCCGCGAACACCGCCGCTCCCGAGGAAATGCCCACAAGCAGTCCTTCCTTGCGCGCGAGGGTTCTGCCGGTGGCGAAAGCGTCCTCGTTTTCCACTGCGATGATTTCATCATAAATTTCCGTGTCAAGGGTTTCGGGTACAAAGCCTGCGCCGATTCCCTGAATTTTGTGAGGTCCGGCAGTGCCCTTTGACAGCACGGGAGAACCGGCAGGCTCAACCGCGACTACCTTTACATTGGGATTCTGAGATTTAAGATATTTGCCTACGCCTGAAACGGTGCCGCCCGTGCCCACGCCTGCTACAAAAATATCAACCTTTCCGTCGGTGTCGTTCCAGATTTCGGGACCTGTTGAGGCAACGTGCGCCGCCGGATTGGCAAGGTTTGTGAACTGGCTCGGAATAAAGCTGTTTTCGGTTTGAGCCGCAAGCTCGTCAGCCTTTTCAATCGCGCCCTTCATTCCCTTTGCGCCTTCGGTCAGAACAAGCTCCGCGCCGTATGCCTTGAGCAAATTGCGGCGCTCAACGCTCATGGTTTCGGGCATTGTGAGGATTACACGGTAGCCTCTTGCCGCTGCCGCCGCAGCGAGTCCGATTCCGGTGTTGCCGCTGGTGGGCTCGATTATTACGGCGCCTTCACTGATTACGCCCTTTGCCTCGGCATCGTCGAGCATTGCCTTGGCGATTCTGTCCTTGACGCTTCCTGCAGGATTGAAGTACTCGAGCTTAGCGTAAATATCGGCTTCAAGCGAATTCAGCCTTGCGTATTTGTTGAGCTTTAAGATTGGTGTGTTGCCTATTAAATCGGTAATTGTATTGTAAACTTTCATTGTAACTACTCCTTTAACTTATGTGGATAGATTGTATAAATTTTTGAACGAAGGCGATTGTGCGTTAACATCGTTTTATACGGTTTGCAAACATGGAAAGACCTTCTTTCGATATAATTTATAAAACATAGTGGTTTTATAGGCTTTATTATAGCACTACCTTTTTCCTTTGTCAAGAGCTTTTTATTATTATTCCGTCAGCTTGTAAGAAAGCTGTTTAAGCTGATTTTTGCAAAAGATATTAAATCAAGGGAAAAGTAACTTTACAAAAGCTCCGTTTTAGTGTAGGATATAATTGTAATCTAACAGAAAAGAGGATTTTTATGATTATTCTCGCCTCCGCTTCGCCGAGAAGGCAGGAGCTTTTGTCGCTTATTACAGACAACTTTAAAATTGAGCCCGCGCATATTGACGAAAGTATTCACGAACACACCGAGCTTTTTAAAATTCCCGAATACCTCGCCGTTAAAAAAGCGGAGTATGTGCACAAGCTTCACCCGGACGATACGGTCATTGGCTGCGACACCGGTGTTTTTATTGACAACCAGATGATAGGCAAGCCGAAGTCGGACAAGGCGGCTTTTGAGATTTTGAAGCTGCTGTCGGGCAAAACTCACCGTGTTATCACAGGCTGCGCTGTTTATAAAGGCGGCAGAACGGTTAGTTTTTCGCAGGTGACCGAGGTTGAGTTTTACAAACTGACCAACTCGGAGATTGAGGAATACATAGCCACGGGCGAAACCTCGGACAAAGCCGGGGCTTACGGTATTCAGGGCAAGGGCGCGCTGCTTGTGAAGCAGATTAAAGGCGATTA
>ONLA01000011.1 GCA_900318495.1 uncultured Eubacteriales bacterium | reverse complement strand
GTAATTGTACAGCCTGCTGTGGTTTCAAGGATTTCCTCAAAGCCGGGGTAAAGCTCGTTGATTTTGTTGCGCACCTGCACGGGCACAGCAGGGTTGCATTTTGTGTGGGTAATAAAAATGCGGTGCCTGTCAATGTCGGTTCGGTCGCGGAGCTTGTCGGCAACGTAATTCAAAATTACCTTGTCAATATTTCCGCGGTATTTTTTGCCCGAAACCATTTTGCCGTCCGTGACGGAAATAAGGGGTTTTAGCTTTAACAGGTTCGCGCCCAGCGCGGCAACGGACGAGCATCTTCCGCCTTTGTGCAGGTAATCTATGCTGTCAACAACAAAGCTTGCTTCTACCCTTGAGGTCATTTCGCGGCATTCGGCGGCTATTTCGGCAGCGGACGCGCCGTTTTGAGCCATTTCGGCGCCGTGGAGCACCACAAGTCCCGAGCCCGTGGACAAATTGCGCGTGTCCACAACCTCAACTCCGCCAAGCTCTGCCGCGGCGGCGCAGGCGTTATGATATGAGCTCGAAAAGTCGGAGCTTATGTTAAAGTGAACAATCTCATAACCCTCGCCGCGCCACTTCTTAAATTCCTCAAGAAAATCGGCGCGGTTAGGCGCGGAGGTTTTCGGCAGGATTCCTGTTTCGTCAACATACTTGTATATGTCCCCGGGCGAAGCGTCAACACCGTCCTTAGCGGTTTTTTCGCCGAGCAAAACATAAAGCGGAACAATGGCGATGCCGTATTTTTCAATAAGCACAGGGGAAAGGTCGCAGGTACTGTCAGAAATAATTTTTACTTTCATATTAGCTCCTCGATTCTTTAATCCGTATTGTTTTAACAAAATGCCGTGTTTCAGCATAATATTTAAAATATTATACCAAATATCATTACTCTTGTAAATAGAATTTAGTAAAAGTTTTAAATAAAAGAAAAATATTGTTCATTAATGCAAAAAAGGCTGTCACCGGACAGCCTTTTTCGCGATTGTGTGTTTTATGAAAATGAGTGCTCCAATAAATGAATCAATCATTTTTCGCAATTCAAAAAAACGGAATTATGCAATTTAAACATGGCGCTTAAAAGGATAGTTTCGTTTGATTTATATACATTATACAATTATTTTGCGCAATTTTCAAGGCTAAAAATTGCGATTTGTCTTAACTAAACAGCCAAAATGACGATTTGCACAGAATTTTGTCACAAAGTTTGTGCACTATTTTTGCGTAAACTTTAATAATTCATTTTTTTGAAATTTTGAATTTTTTATTTATCAGCAAATAGTACAAAAAATTATTTTAAAATCAGGCACATTTATTGTCCGTATTATTGGACATCATTACCAAATTTAAAAAAACAATAAATTTATTCGAACATTTGTTTGCAATTTTCGAAAATATGAGTTATAATAGAATTAAGGCAATACATCAAGGTAAGGCTGACGCCTTGCCGAGATTTTTTGGGCAAGCTGACGGAATAATATTCAAGCAAGCCGTGCGCATTGAATTGTGCGGTGTTGCCTTAAAGCAACCGCCCGGTCGCCGCAAACCCGAAATTTATAAAAACGGAATCTCGAAAGGATAGGTATAAATAAGAATGAATTACTACGAATGGTCTCTTGAATATTCCGCCGACGCGGACAAAATGAGCAGGATTTTGGACAAGCTGAAATCACAGCACAAGCGCGCCTCAAAATCCGAAAAGAAAATGCTTGAAGCAAAAATCCGTGAATACAGGTCGTGTTACCGCGAATGTGTGGAAATTGCGGACACGCTGATGCAAAGGCACAAGGGTGCGGCATGACGGAAAAAATATCGCTGACCGACCTTATCGGCGGAAAAATCGACTACCGCGATTACATTGACGGCGACAGCTCAAACATTGAAAAGCTAACCGGTATGTATGTTTTTTTAAGAAAGGCTATCAGCGCGGAGCTGACAGAAAGGCAAAGGCGGTGCCTTACAATGGCGCTGATTGAAGGCAAAACCCAAAAGGAGGTCGCCGGAATTCTCGGCGTAAACGCCTCAACCGTTAACCGCCACATTGCCGCCGCAAAGAAAAAGCTGTTACACGCGGTTATATATTATACCAACGGCTGCAGATAGAACGGAGGGTTCGGTTTTCCGAACCCCCGTTATTTATTAGGCAACACCGCACAATTCAAGGCGCACGGCTTGTTTGAATTGTGCGGTGTTGCCATTATTTTAAAACGCTTGCCTTTTGGGCGGTGTTTTCGTTATACAGAATTTCGCTGACGGACATTTTGGTGATTATGTTTTTAACCGTGCGGTCAAGCCCGGAATCCTCGGAATAATCGGCAGGATAAATAAAATCCACCCTGTCCTTAATAAGCAAATCCTCAACCTTAGCGTCGCGGTTCTGATAAACGGCGATTGAATAACCTCCGTAAGCCTTCATCATCTTCATACACGGAACGTCGGAAAGTCCGTCTCCGATGTAAATCATATTGCAAAACGGAACGCGCTTGCTGTCCTCGGGCATTGAACGGTTAAGGTCAATATCGTTTGAAATATCGAGCACGCCCTTGTTAATGCGGTAAACAAACTGTGTTTTATTGGTGTAGTTAACATCGGTTTTAGGCCACACCGCCGCGCCGTTTTCGTCGTACAAAAACTCGCAGGCAAAAATGCTCTTGAACTTTCCGCTTATTTTCGAGCCTTCGATAATTTCCTTCATACCCGAGGAAATAACGTAATGCTCAACCAGAACGCCCTTTTGAGCGCCGTATTCGGTAATGCGGTCGAACCAGCCTTCAACGCCTTTGAAAAACTCAACGCTTCTGCCCATTTCGACAAGCCTGCCGCGCAGGAGAGGCATATTTTTTTCCTCCGCTTTTTTCACCATAGCGTACATATAAGCCAAAATCGAGTCCATTTGCTGGGCGGTGCCGAACTCGTTGGTAAAGCTCCAAAACTGCGCCGCTGTCATTCCGAGGCTCGGAATAAAGCTGTAGTCCTGCATATCGCGCGTGCTCAGGGTTCTGTCAAAGTCGTACATAATTGCAACGACAGGTTGGTTCTTCATAAGCTTCATCCTTACTTTTTCGGATTTGTGTACTTGGTAAAATCTATGCTTTTTATTATTACGTTTTCCTTTGGAACATTGTCGCTGTCAACCTTAACGGCGGCAATTTTGTCTACAACCGGCATTCCCGAATAAACCTGAGCGAAAACGGTGTTTCCCCTGTCGGCGGCGTTAAAAGCTCCGTCAAGGTTCGGGTTGCCGCCGTGCGCGTTGTAAAGCGCCTTGACCTCGTTGGGAACAATGTCGGTGTTAATCATACGTTCGCCGTTTTCGTCAATATAAGCCTCAAGAAACCGGTCATTGTCCCGGTACTGCTTCAGCTGTTCACAGCTTTCCTTCCAAATATTGTCATAAAAAGCCCAGCCGCCGTTTTCGCGGAATTTGTCGGAATTTGTCTGGTTAACAAAAAACTGGCTTCCGTTTTCGTCCCTGCCGCTGTTCGCCATTGAAACAGCTCCGCGCAGGTTGTAAAGCTTGTCGCAGAATTCGTCCTCAAACGGCTTGCCGTAGGAGCTTTCGCCGTTTGGCTGCTTTTCGTCGGTTCCGATGTGTCCGCCCTGAACCGCAAAGCCGTTGATTACACGGTGAAACACGGTGTTGTTATATTTGCCGCCGCGGGCAAGCTTCAAAAAGTTTTCAACAGCCTTGGGAGCGATTTCCGGGAAAAATCTCATACTGAAATTGCCCATACTTGTTTTAACAACCGCTACGGTTTCGCCCTCCTCCGGGGGCTGCAGCTGAAAGCCCGGCTCCTTTGCGGAAGCTTTGATGACAACGGGCTTGATTCCCAGCTTTTCGGGGTCGATTCCCAAAGCCTTCAGTCCGCCTTCCTTAGCCGCCCTGAACGCCTCGTCGTTGGTGTTGTCGGTAAAGTCCGGGGCTTCGGTTTGCGAAGCGGACGGAGAATTTCCGCCCGAACAGCCGCCGAGCGCGCAAGCCGACGTGACAGCCAGCGAAACAAAAGTAATTAGTGCCTTACGATAAATTTTCATAATAAAAACCCTTTCGAAAAAGCTATAAAACACACATATCAAAAAGCACAAATACAAAACAATACAATACTGTTCTCGGTTTTAAGTATAACATATATTTTTAAAAAATGCAATTTTTGATTATAACTATTGCAATGACGGACAGATTACTATAAAATAATAGGTATAAAAAAGATATATATAACTGTCATAAAAGAACGGAGAAGCTATGGAAGAATTTAACAGAATCGTTCGGGAAGTAAAAAAAGCTGTTAACGGCAAGGACAGGTCGGTTATAATCACCCTGCTCGCCCTGCTTGCGAACGGCAACATTTTAATCGAGGATATTCCCGGAGTCGGCAAGACCACAATGGCAATCGCGTTTTCAAGGGCGCTGGGGCTCAACTACGGCAGAGTACAGTTTTCGCCCGACACCCTGCCGTCCGACATCACGGGCTTTGCGGTTTATGACAAGGAAACCGGCAAAATGCGGTTTAACAAGGGCGCTGTTTTTTGCAACCTGTTTCTTGCGGACGAGCTGAACCGCACCTCAAGCCGCACTCAGGCGGCGCTGCTTGAGGCAATGGAGGAACGTCAGGTAACGGTTGAGGGCGTGTCGTATCCGCTTGAACAGCCGTTTTCGGTAATCGCTACCCAAAACCCTGTGGGGGCTTCCGGAACACAGCTTCTTCCGGACTCTCAAACCGACCGTTTTATGGTTAAAATCTCAATGGGATACCCTGCCGAGGAAGCCGAGCTTGAAATGCTTGTCAACCGCAGCGGCGTTAATCCGCTTGACAATATCGTTCCGGTTGTAAGCAGAAGCACCTTTGCGGCAATGCAAAACAGCGTCAACCGCGTTTTTATGAATCCCGAAATCGCAAAATACATTGTCGCGCTGGTTTCCGCCACCCGCAGCAGCGAATACATTTCACGCGGAGCAAGCCCCCGCGCCACGCTGTCGCTTTCTCAGATGGCAAGGGCGGCGGCTTACGCGTCAAACCGCGACTATGTTGTGCCTCAGGACATAACAAACGTATTTTTGCCCACGCTTTGCCACAGAATAATACTGAGCCCGGCGGCTGAAACAAAACAAATGACTTCCGAACAGGTACTAAACTCACTGCTTCGTTTTGTAAGCCCTCCGAGGATTTGATATGATAAAAAACTGGTTAATTTACCTTGGAATTGCCGCCGCGCTGTTTGTGTTTTCGGCGTTCCATTCTTTTGAACAGACAACGTGGAACTTCTTTTTAACGTTCGCTGCTGTTCCGCTTGTGTCGCTGACCGCAAGCCTGCCGTTTATGATTTACGCGGCGGCAAAGGGCATTACCGCCGAGGCTCCGCCCGAGCTTGAACCCGGCGCGCCCGCGGAAATAAAAATACACTCGGCAAAGCGAGGTTCGGCTGTTTTCCCTCAGTTTAAAGTAAAGGTAATCTGCGAAAACGGCTTTGCCGGGACAAAAACCAAATATCCCGGAGTTGTTTTTTTCGGCAGCTCAAAAAAGCCCTTCATAATCATTAACAATAAGCTGTCCGCCCATTGCGGAACAGTTCAAATCAGTCTGAAGCGCTGCGCGGTTTACGATTTTGCCGGGATGTTTTTCATACCACTGCGGTTTCGCGGAGCGCTCAGCGTCAACGTTATGCCGCGAAAAGTAAAGCCCTCGGCGGTTCCGTTCCGCGGCAGCTCACGTGTTTTGGGCTTTAAGCCAAAGCCCGGCGGCTTTTCCGATTATTACGAGCTGCGTCCGTACCGTGACGGCGACAGCATAAAAAATGTTCACTGGAAGGTTTCATCAAAATATGACGAGCTGATTGTGCGCGAGCCGAGCCTGCCCGTACTCAGGGAGCTTGTAATCAGGCTTGACCTTACCGAAATTCCCGGGCAAAACGACAGCATACTTTCGCGCTTTGTATACACCGCCGAAGCGCTTGCAGCTGAAGGCAGGGAGTTTTACTGCCTGTGCGGCCGCTGCGGCTGCCGGAAAATTTCGAATACGGATGACATAAAAAACTGCGTTATTCAAATTTACCGCAGCAACGCTGTTCCGGGCTTTTCCGTAAGCAACGCGGAATTGTTTGTAATAAACGCTGACGGGGAGGAGGTGTACGGCGCGTGAAAAAGCTGATTCATCCCTTGCTGTACAGCCTTTGCTCGGCGGTTTTGACGGTTTCGCTTATATCCTGCACGCTCACCGCGTTTTCGGTTGATACCGCCGATTACTTTCAGCTGTGCGCGTACACGCTGATTACCGTGGCGGTGTTTACGGTGCTTTCAGTCGCGGTAAAAAGTAAAAGGATGTTCGCCGGCGGAGCTTCTGTACTCGTTATGCTGTACATCATTGTGCTCGCGTTTATAAGAGATTCGCTTTGGCGCAGCGCGGTGAGCTTTATCAACATAATACTGCGAAGGCTGCACTACGCCTACAGCTGGATAAACCCGGTAAAACAGGCGGCGCCTGCCGGAGTTAACCTTTTTATAATCTGCGCGGCGGTTTTGCTCGCCGTTATTATTACAATTTGCCTTGTACGGCTCAGACGGCTTTTGCCTGCCGTATTGGTCAGCGCGGCTGCGGTTATGCCGTGTTATATTGTAAGGGACACTCCGCCCGGCGCCCTGCCGGTTACAGTCTGCACCGTAATAATACTCGCGCTGTTTATGACGCGCTTCCTGCACAGAATGAACATCAGCGCGGCTTCCGGCGCGTTGGTATCGTGCGCCGCCGCTGCGCTTGCGGCAGCGCTGATTATCAATTCCGTCAGCGTAAATCCGTCAAGCTGGGCAAACAATATAGCCGAAAAGCTGCCCGGTCTCGGCGGCCGGTACAAGACGACGGACACCGGCATTGACTTTAACGACAAGGTTGACCTGACCGGGCTTGATGACCTTGACCTTAACAACCTTGACGAGGTTGAGGTTAAGACAACCGTATCGGATTCCGACATTTACCTTAAAGACACGGCGTATTCGAATTTTAACAACAACGTCTGGTCTCATAACACAACCGGCGGCGCGGATTTAAGCGGCTGTAACCTGCAGGATATGTTCGGCTTGAGCGACAGCTATATGAGGTACTTCGATTACTCGCTTTCGTTCGACACAATCGACATTCACAGCCTGATTGAACGCAGCCGTTCGCTGTATCCCTACCTTATAAACACTTACGACGGCTTTCGGGACAGCTTCACGACTTACGGCGACGTCGGCGTAAGCTCTGTTAACGGAGCTGACGGCAGCTGCAGCTATAATGTGAACACAAATTCGATTTTTGAATTACAGGACGATACCTACGTCATCAACAACAGCTACGCTGAATACGCGGAGGAAAATTATGCCGCCGTCCCCGAAGGAATATCGGATGTTGTAAGCACAAGCAGCATATTAAGCCGTGTAAAGGACAACGCGTCCCTTTCGGAAAAGGTGCTTGCGGTTTACGATTATTTTACCGAACTAAACGGAAGGTACACCTTAACCGACGGCAAAATTCCCGAAAATACAGATTATCTTAAATGGTTTACCGAAAAAAAGGAAGGTTGGTGCATTCACTACGCAACCGCCGCCGCGCTGATTTTAAGGGAGCTCGGCGTGCCGTCGCGTTACGCCGTAGGCTACAAGATTTATGTGCCGTCAAGCCACATCAGCTCCGAAAAAATCACAATAACCCAGCAAAGCCGTCACGCCTGGGCTGAGTATTATGACGCGCTGTACGGCTGGCAGACTCTTGACGTAACACCCGGTCAGGGCAGCGAACAGGACAATCCCGGGGAAGCGCCCCCCGGCGGTACGGCGGAGGAAAGCACCGCACCCTCCACGGCTCAGCCGTCAACTGCCGCGCCTGACGGCGAAAAGCCCGTCGGCTCGGAAGCAACCACGGCTAATCCGGCGGCGGAAGCCACCGCGCCCAAGGCGTCTGAAAATCCGGCGGACAGCGGCAACAGTCCAAACAGCAGCGGCATAGGCGGAAACAGCGGCGCGTTAAATGCCGTTATCGCCGTGCTGATTTCACTTGCGGCGGTTTTAGCCGCGGTTATGATTATTTTCCTTCGCCGCAGGCTGATTCTCGGCAAGGTACACCGCAGGCTGTACGAACAGGATTATACACGCGGTTCTATAGAAGCCTACAGATACGCGCAAAAGCTGAGCAAACGGCTTAAAGAAAAAATCCCCGATAAAGTAACGCAGGCTGCCGAAAAGGCAAAATTCAGCAGCGGGGGAGCGGAACACGGCGATTTTAAAACAATAACCGCCTACTGCAATAACGCTGTTCGCAGACTTGAAAAATCAGCGTCTCCGCTAAAAAAGCTGTATTACAAATTTGTTTTGTGCCTGTACTGATAATAGTATAAATCAAGCCGGTTCAAAACTCAGCTTAGAGTTTTGAACCGGCTTGTTTATATAATTATTTAATTTGCTTTTGTTGTCTGCTGCTGGGCAGCTTCGTTTGTTGTCTGCTGCTGAGCAGCTTCGGTTGCGGGAGCTGTTGTTGCCGGGGAATTGAGCATTTCGTCAGCGCTTGCGGAGCCTACCTTGTAGTAGTCGATGTCCTGAGCGCCTGTGATTGTAAGCACGTTGCCCTTTTCCTTAACGGCGTAGGGTAAATCAGCCTTTTGGTTTTCGCCGCCCATATTGTAGGTGATTTCAAACTTACCCTTGTTGCAGCTGTAATTACCGTCGATTGTAACGGTGTATTCAAGGTCTTTGCCGGAGCCGCTCATTGTAGCGTCAATCTTTTGAACGGTGACAATTGAAACGGTGCCGTCGCTCTTGAACTCATAGCTCATGGTGTAGGTTACGCCGTAGCCGTTTTGAACGGTAATCCACTTGCCTTCGGCTTCCTTGTCTGCAACAAAGTCGCCGTCGCGCTTAATCTCGGGCTTTTCGTAGTTTTTGCTGTCAAAATTCAAAGTGAGCTGGTCGTTTGAAATTGCGGTGAGCTTCAGCTTTTTGCCTGTGAATACGTTGCCGCTGATTTCAGCCTTGAAGGTCTGGGTAATGGGCTGGCTTGAAAGCGGATCGATGAAGTTCAGGTCAACAACGGGTTCGCCGATTGGCTCGCCCTCAACGCTTCCGGTGCGGAAGGTGTAGGTGCCGGAGCCGGATGCGCTGCCGCTTTTTACGGTCATTTTGTTGTTGCCCTCAAAAATAAAGTAATAACCGATTTTAACTGTGGGCGGTTCGTCGGCTGAGGATTCGGCGTAGCCGGTCTGAACCTCCTGCTCGTAATACCACGTGCCGTCAATGTTCTTGTTAAAGAACAGCATCATTACAAGCGCCGCGATTGCCGCGACTGCTACGATTGCCACACTGATGATGATAGGCGCCATAAGCTTGCTCTTTTTCTTGGCAGGCTTGATTTCGGCAGCCGAGTTTTGAAGCTCCCTTAAATCGTCGGAAATGCCGTTGGCGTCAACGGGCTGAGCGGTTTCGGGTTCCTCAAAATTCTCAAAGGGGTGTGTTTGGGACGGCGCGGATTCCTCAAAATTTTCGGTTACCGCTTCGGCGGATTCCTCAGAATTTTCGGTTACCGCTTCGGCGGATTCCTCAAAATTTTCGGTTACCGCTTCGGCGGATTCTGTTGTTACAGGTTCCTCCTGCGCTTCTTCGGGAGAAGGAACGAGCTTTTCATTATCTTCCAATACGGATTCCTCCTTAATCTTCTTAAAATTATCATTTTATATAATACTATATTTTTTTGAATAAATCAACCGTAAAATTAATATTACAATATTGTAATAAATCCATTGTAAAATTAATCCGTTGGTGCTATAATAATCTTATATACATATTTTTACAAAGGACTGATAATTATGATAAGGTCTATGACAGGCTTCGGGCGCTGCGAAACCGAGATTGACGGCAGGGAAATTACCGTTGAAATCAAAAGCGTTAACCACCGCTACTTTGAGTTCTCGTGCCGCACGCCGCGCGGCTACAGCTTTCTTGACGACAAGCTGAAAAGCTTTGTGAACGAAAGGGTCGCCAGAGGCAAAATTGATGTGTTTGTAAGCATAGGCGCCGCCGACGACACACCTGCCGAGGTCAGCGTTAACCACAGCCTTGTTTCGGGTTACTTAAAGGCTATGAGCGAAATTTCGGAAACCTACGGAATCGAAAACGACGCGTCTGTTGTTTCAATATCGAGGTTTCCCGACGTTTTCACCGTTCACAAAGCCCCCGAGGACGAGGAAAAAATCACCGCCGACGTGCTTTCCGCAGCGGACACGGCGCTTGCGTCGTTTATCGAAATGCGCGAACGCGAGGGCGAAAGAATGAAGGCTGACATCCTCAGCCGCGCCGAAACAATACTCGGCATTGTGTCACAGATTGAGGAACGCTCGCCGCAGACCGTCGCGGAATACGAAAACCGTCTGCTTGACAGAATCCGCCAGACGCTCGAGGGACTCAACGTTGAAATTGACGAGCAAAGGGTGTTGACCGAGGTAGCGGTGTTTGCCGACAAGGTTGCCGTAGCCGAGGAAACCGTTAGGTTGAGAAGCCACTTTGAACAGCTTAATTCGTTTTTGGAGCTCGATATTCCGGTTGGAAGAAAAATCGACTTTATTATTCAGGAAATGAACCGCGAGGCAAACACAATCGGCTCAAAGGTTCAGGACGCTGAGCTTGCGCACAAGGTGGTTGACATCAAGGGCGAGATTGAAAAAATCCGCGAGCAGGTTCAGAATATAGAATAATCTTCGGAGGAAAAATGAAACTTATCAATATAGGCTTTGGTAACCTTGTAAGCGCCGACAAGCTTGTGGCGGTTGTCGCTCCCGATTCCGCGCCGGTAAAGCGCATTGTTCAGGAGGCAAAGGCAAACGGCTTGCTTATTGACGCAACCTGCGGACGCAAATGCAAATCGGTGCTGATTAATTCAAGCAACCATATAGTGCTGTCCGCGGTGTCGTGCGAGACTATCCAAAACAGAGCCGGAGAAAGCGGGGAAAAGGATGAGCAGTAAAAAAGGTAAGCTGGTGCTTTATTCGGGCGCTTCGGGCGTTGGAAAGGGCACGGTCTTTGCAGGGGTTAAGAAACGCAATCCAAACGTAAGGCTGTCGGTGTCGAACACCACCCGAGCTCCGCGAAAGGGTGAAATCGACGGAGTTCACTACAACTTTGTTACGCCCGGGGAGTTCGAAAGGCTGATTGACCTTGACGGATATCTTGAATACGCGCGTTATTGCGACAATTATTACGGCACGCCGAAAAAACAGGTTGAGGATATGCTCAACGCCGGCTTTGACGTGTTCCTTGAAATCGAGGTTAAGGGCGCTTTGCAGGTTATGGAAAAGTACCCGGACATTTTAAGCATCTTTATTATTCCGCCGTCGCTTGAGGAGCTTGAAAGAAGGCTTCGCAGCCGCGGAACCGAGGATGAGGAAACAATCCTTAAACGCCTTGAGCAGGCAAAAGAGGAAATGAAGTTTAAAGACAGATACAAATTCAACGTTGTTAACGACAAGCTTGACGCCGCCGTTGACGAGGTTTTGAATATAATTAAAGGAGAGTAATTATGCATAAGGTAAATGTTGACGAGTTGTTTGAGGGTAAGCAGAGTAAGTACGCGCTTGTTGTGGGCGTGTCAAAAAGAGCAAGACAGATTACCCAGAAGTTTGAGGAAGAGGGCACCGTTACCGAGGATAAGCCGGTGCTTCTTGCGATTGAGGAAATCAAAAACCACGAGATTAACCTTTTAGAGCCCGAAGATGAGGGCTGATTTTGTCGTTAGAGTCGCGCTTGAAAACACAGCCTACTCCTTTGACAAAGATTTTGATTACGCGGTGCCTGCCGGGCTTGAAAAAAACTGTGCCGCCGGGGTGCGCGTCATTGTTCCCTTCGGACGCGGCAACCGCCGCCGTCAGGGGATAATTACCGAAGTATTAACGGATTGTGAACGGGAGGAAAATTCTTTAAAAGAAATTATATCCGTGCTTGACGCGGAACCCGTGCTGTCGCCGGAGCTTTTGGCAACGGCAAGGTTTATGAAGGAGCACTACTTTTGCACAACCTACGAGGCGGTAAAAACAATGCTGCCCGCCGGAATAAACTACAGGGTAACAACCGTTTACGGAATAAAAACCACCGACCTTGACGCGCGGCTCAGCGGCGACGAGCAGCGGCTTTACGATTACCTTCACTCAAAAAGGGGAGCGGTAAAGCTTGAAAAAATTCTCGGCGATTTCGGCTTGTCCGACAGCCGCCTGCCCGACAGTCTGGTCGAAAAGGGCTTGCTTTACAAGTCCGACGAGGCGTTCAGGCGCGTTAACGACGCGGTTATGAAAATGACGGCGATTGCGCCCGGGGCTGACGAATCGGCTGTGAAGCTCACCGAAAAACAAAAAAACGTGCTTGAAATCATTAAGCTCAGCGGCGCTGTTTCAATTAAGGAAATACGTTATTTTACAGGTGTTTCGGCGTCGGTAATCGACACGCTTTTCAAAAAAGGTCTGATTTACTTTTTTGACGAGGAGGTTTTCCGCATTGACAAGCGCGGCGCGGACGAAAACCCGCCTGAGCTGACGCTTAACGGCGAACAGCAGGAGGCGTGCGACAGGCTTTACGCGGAGTACCGCGACGGCAAGCCTCATGTAAGCCTGCTTTACGGCGTGACCGGTTCGGGCAAAACCAGCGTGTTTATCAAGCTGATTGAGCGCGTTATCGGCGACGGCAGGGGAATTATCGTAATGGTTCCCGAAATATCGCTTACGCCGCAGTTTGTGGCTCAGTTTTCAAAGCGCTTCGGCGAAAAAATCGCGGTGTTCCACAGCGCGCTGTCGCTCGGCGAAAGGCTCGACGAGTACAAGCGGGTAAAAAAGGGGCTTGCGCAAATCGTAATCGGAACGCGCAGCGCGGTTTTCGCTCCGTTTGAAAACCCCGGGCTGATTATTATGGACGAGGAGCAGGAGTACAGCTACAAGTCCGAAAGCTCGCCGAGGTACCACGCGCGCGAAATATCAATGTTCCGCTGCGCTCAGAACAACGGACTTTTGGTGTTAAGCTCGGCTACTCCGAGCGTGGAAACATACTATCACGCGCTCACGGGGCGTTTTTCGCTCAACACGCTCACAGAGCGTTACGGAACGGCGGTTTTGCCCGAGGTGATTACCGCCGATATGAATATTGAAATTCAAAACGGCAACAAATCGGGGTTTTCCGATGTGCTGCTGCAAAACATAGAATACAATCTTGAACACGGCAGGCAGAGCATTTTGCTGTTAAACCGCAGGGGACACAATTCGTTTGTAACCTGCTCGTTTTGCGGCGAGGCGGTAACCTGTCCTAACTGTTCAATTTCACTGACCTACCACAGCCGCAACAACCGGCTGATGTGTCATTACTGCGGTTATTCGGTGCCGTTTAAGGGCGAATGTCCGACCTGCCGAAGCCGTTCGCTGAGGCTTGGAGGCACAGGCACGCAAAAGGCGGAGCAGGATATTTCGGAGCTGTTTCCCGAAGCGAGGATTTTGCGGATGGACACCGATGCGGCGTCGTCAAAATCCTCTTATGAAAAGATGATTTCCGCGTTTTCAAAAGGAGAATACGACATCCTCGTCGGCACCCAAATGGTGGCGAAGGGGCTTGACTTTCCCAACGTTACGCTTGTGGGCGTGCTGAATACCGACCGCGCGCTGTATTCCGACGACTACCGCAGCTATGAGCGCACGTTTTCGCTGCTGACTCAGGTTGTAGGCAGAAGCGGACGCGGCAGGGAAAAGGGAATCGCGGTTATCCAGACCTTCACACCCGACAACCTGATTATTTCAATGGCGGCAAAGCAGGATTACGAAAGCTTTTACAACACCGAAATCAAGGTGCGCGAGGCAATGCTTTATCCGCCGTTCGCCGACGTGTGTCTTGTGGGCTTTTCGGGCGAAAACCAAACGCTCGCGCTGAAGGCAGCAAATGAGTTTTTGAAGGCGTTTGCCGCCGAGGCAGGCAAAAATTATCCCAAGCTTCCGCTGCGTATTCTCGGACCTTCCCCGGCGTCGGTGGTAAAGGTTAGCAATAAATACCGCTACAAGCTTATTATAAAATGCAAAAATAACCGTTCGTTCCGCGCTCTGCTCTCAAAGGTGCTCACAGGCTTTCAAAGCCGCCGCGAGTTTTCGGGAGTGACCGCCTACGCGGATATGAACGCTTTGATATGCTAAGGAAGATGATTATATGGCTTTAAGAAATATAGTAAAAGAGGGCGACGAAATCCTCAATAAAAAATGCCGTCCCGTTCAGAAGTTCGACAGAAAGCTCGCGATTTTGCTCGACGATATGGCTGAAACAATGCGCGACGCCAACGGCGTAGGACTTGCCGCGCCTCAGGTCGGCATTTTGCGCCGTGTTGTGGTAATCGACGTGGGCGAAGGCCTGATTGAGCTTGTCAACCCGAAGATTATCGCTTTCAGCGGCGAACAGGAGGGCAGCGAGGGCTGCCTGTCGTTCCCCGGACAGTGGGGCATTGTAAAGCGCCCGAATTATGTTAAGGTAAAGGCTCAGAACCGCTTCGGCGAAGAATTTACCGTTGAGGGCAAAGAGCTGCTTGCGCGCGCGTTTTGCCACGAGCTTGACCACCTTGACGGCATTGTGTTCAAAAGCGTTTGCGAGCGTATGCTGCTGCCCGAGGAAATTGAAGCTTCAAAGTAAGGTGAATTTATGAAGATAGTTTATATGGGCACGCCCGACTTTGCGGTGCCCGCGCTTGAAAGACTCGCGCGTAACCCGAAACACAGTGTCGCGGCTGTATTTACACAGCCCGACAAGCCGGTCGGCAGAAAGCAGGTTTTGACTCCGCCCGACGTTAAGGTTTGCGCTCAAAAGCTGGGTATTCCCGTTTTTCAGCCCGCGTCAATGAAAACCGACGAGGCTTATTCACAGCTTGAACAGCTCAGCCCCGACGTAATTGTAGTTGCGGCTTACGGACAAATCCTTCCCGGGCGCGTGCTCGGCTTGCCGCGCTTCGGCTGCGTTAATATTCACGGGTCGCTGCTGCCAAAGTACCGCGGAGCCGCTCCGATTCAGCAGGCGGTGTTAAACGGCGACAAGGTTACAGGCGTTACGGCGATGCTTATGGACGAAGGGCTTGACACCGGCGACATCCTTATGACAAAGGAAACCGAAATCGGAATAAACGAAACCTCGGCGGAGCTGTTCGACAGGCTGTCAAGGCTTGGCGGCGAGCTGATTGAGGAAACGCTCGACGCGCTCGAAAACAACGGGCTCACTCCCAAAAAGCAGGACGAGTCGCTTGCGACCCACACCTCAAAAATCGACAAAAGTATGTGTCCGGTGGACTTCGGCAAAACGGCTGAGGAAATCCACAACCAAATACGCGGACTGTATTCGTGGCCTGTCGCCACGGCGAAAATCGGCGGAAAAACCGTTAAAATCCACAAGGCGAGGCTTTGCTCAAAAAGCGGAAAGCCGGGAGAAATTTTAAGCGTAAAGCCGCTTGTAATCGCCTGCGCCGAAGGCTCGGTCGAGATTTTGGAGCTGCAGCCCGAGGGAAAAAAGAAGATGACCGCCGAAGCCTTTGCCGCGGGGCACAAGCTTGAAAAAGGCGAAATTATTTAGCGCCGCGCGGCTCGCGCATTAAAATTTAAGAATATATTTAGAAAACAGTATTGGTTGAACATTAATCCGCAGTCCGCGTGTACGGATTACGCGGCATTGCGTTAAAGGTCTGAGTTTTATAAATGGCTGATGCGAGAAACGTAGCCTTACAGGTGCTTCTTAAAATTGAAAACGACAAGGCGTATTCAAACATAGCGCTGAACAACGCTGTCCGCGAAAGCGGCATCGGCGGAGTTGACAGCGCCTTTGCCGCCGCGCTTGTTTACGGCGTGCTTGAACGGCAGATTACGCTTGACTACATTATTAAACAACATTCCAAAATTCCTTTAAGGAAAATTGAAACCAAAACAAAGCTTATTCTCCGTATGGGAATCTATCAGCTTGTGTATATGGACAAGGTGCCCGACAGCGCCGCTGTTAACGAAAGCGTCAACCTTGCAAAAAAACACAGGCTGCAAAAAAGCGCCGGCTTTATTAACGGCGTTCTGCGAAGCGTCACACGCGCCGAACCAAGGCTTGCGCTGCCGCAAACCGGCGATAAAGTCTATTGCCTGAGCGTAAGGTATTCCGTTCCGCAGGAGCTTGTGCGCCTTTGGCAAAAGGCTTACGGCGAAGAAAACGCCGAAAAGCTGCTTGAATCACTGAGCGGCAGACCGCGCATTTTCGCGCGGGTGAACACGCTTAAAACCACCGCGCGAGAGCTTGCGGAAAGGCTTGCCGCGGAGGGTGTGGACTGCCAAAACTCCCCGGTGCTTGAAAACGCGCTCGCGCTGAGCCGCACCGGCTCAATCGAAAAGCTCGGTGCTTACCGCGAAGGACTTTTCCACATTCAGGACTTGTCGTCCCAGCTTTGCGTCAGCTTTCTTGATCCCAAACCGCGCGACGTGGTGCTCGACGTTTGCTCCGCGCCCGGCGGCAAGGCGGCAACGGCGGCGCAGTATATGAACAACCGCGGCAGGATTTTTGCCTGCGATTTGTACGGTCATAAGCTGAGGCTTATCCGCGCCAACGCGCACAGGCTGGGCATTGAAATCATCTCCGCCGTAAAGCGCGACGCGGCAGCGGCGGACGTAAGCCTGCCCGGCGCCGACAAAATACTGTGCGACGTGCCGTGCAGCGGCTTGGGAATACTGTCGCGAAAGCCCGAAATACGCTGTAAAAGCGACCTGATTGACAATGCTTTGCCCGAACTGCAATACAAAATCCTTTGCAAAAGCGCTGAAAGCCTTGTTCCGGGCGGAAGGCTGGTGTATTCCACCTGCACGCTGAATCCCGCCGAAAACAATCAGAACACGGCGCGTTTTTTAAGAGAACACCCAAGCTTTCGCGGAGTGCCGCTAAGTCTGCCCGAAGGCGTCGGGAGGGCTTTTGACGAGCAGGCTTATGAAATAACGCTGATGCCGCACACCGCCGGCTGCGACGGCTTTTACGCGGCGGTGTTTGAAAGGACGGCTGCCGATGACTGAAAAGTCCGATATTAAAAGTATGACCCTGACAGAGCTTGAACAGGAGCTTGCAAAAAACGGCTTTCCGAAGTTCAGGGCAAAGCAAACGCGCGAATGGCTGTTAAAGGGAGTGACGTCCTTTGACCAAATGAAAAACCTCCCGAGCGGTTTGCGGCAATTTCTTGACACAAGATATTACATTTCTGTTGCAACTATTGAAAAAAAGCTTATTTCAAGGTATGATAAAACAGTGAAGTACCTTTTTTCGCTTAGCGACGGCGAATGTATTGAAGCGGTTGTTATGAGCTATCATCACGGCGTTTCGATGTGCATCTCAACCCAGGTTGGCTGCAAAATGGGCTGCACCTTTTGCGCCACGGGAAAAAGCGGTTTTTCGCGGAACCTGACCGCGTCCGAAATGCTCGCGCAAATCGAGGCGGCGCAAAGGGATTTGAACGTAAGAATTTCAAACGTCGTGCTTATGGGAATGGGCGAGCCGCTTGACAACCTTGAAAATGTGCTCAGGTTCATCGCGCTGTGCGCGGATGAAAAGGGCTTGCGAATCGGCGCGCGGCACATCACGCTGTCAACCTGCGGAATAGTGCCGAAAATTTATGAGCTTGCCGCGCACAGGCTTCAAATCAACCTCGCGGTTTCGCTTCACGCGCCAAACGACGAAATACGCGTCAAAACAATGCCTGTGGCAAGAGCGTACCCGATGAACCGGCTTTTAAAAGCCTGCCGCGATTACTTTGACGCCACGGGCAGGCGCATTACCTTTGAATACTCGATGATAAGCGGAGTAAACGACAGCGACGAAAACGCGCGTGAGCTTGCTTCAAGGCTTGAGGGTATGAACTGTCACGTTAATTTAATTCCCGTGAACACCGTTGAGGGCACGGGCTACAAAAAAAGCAATATTCAAAGACAGCAGTCTTTTGTAAATATACTGACCGCGAAGGGAATCGCGGCAACCGTAAGGCGGACGCTGGGCAGCGACATCAACGCTTCCTGCGGCCAGCTTAAACGAAACCATATAAAAGAAGGAGGCAAATAACTTGGAAGTATTCAGCAAAAGCGATGTGGGCTTAGTCAGAACGCAAAACCAGGACGACTTCCGCTTCGGAGTTATTTCCCCAAGCTGCGCGTGGGCGGTAGTCTGCGACGGAATGGGCGGTGCTAACGGCGGCAACATCGCCAGCGCGACGGCTGTGGATTACATCAGCACCAAAATTACCGACCTGTACAAGGACGATATGACAAAGGAACAAATCGGCGAGCTTATGGCGGAAATCGTTGTTAACGCCAACATCAGGGTTTTTGAGCTTGCGTGCGAGGACGCCGCGCTTGCCGGAATGGGCACAACCTGCGAGTTTGTGTTTGTTAAGGACAGCACGGTTCATGTTGTTCACGTTGGCGACAGCCGCACCTACGCGATACGCGGCGGCAAAATAAAACAGCTTACCGAGGATCATTCGGTTGTTCAGGAAATGGTAAGGCGCGGCGAGCTTACATATGAACAGGCTCAGCACCACCCGAATAAAAACTTTATTACCAGAGCCTTGGGCATTAAGCCTTCGGTCAGGCTTGATTACATCGAGGCAAACTTTATTTACGGCGACGTTGTTTTGATTTGCACCGACGGCCTTTCAAACCACGTAAACACCGGTCAAATGGTGAAAATCTGCCACGAAAACCGCGGCGAGGGTCTTGTTAATCTGCTTGTTGAAACGGCAAAGCAGGGCGGCGGAACCGACAACATTACGGCAACCGTAATTTACTGAGAGGAGTGTTAACTATGGATAAATATATCGGAAAAAGGCTTGACGGCCGCTATGAAATTCACGAGCTAATCGGCGTGGGCGGCATGGCCAATGTTTATCGCTGCACCGACACGCTCGACGACCGCGAGGTCGCAATAAAAATTCTAAAGGACGAGTTCCTTAACAACGACGAATTTATCCGCCGTTTTAAAAACGAAAGCAAGGCAATCGCAATGCTTTCGCACCCCAACATCGTTAAGGTTTATGACGTAAGCTTCGGCGATATGATTCAGTATATCGTAATGGAGTACATCGACGGCATAACGCTCAAGGAGTACATCGCGCGTCAGGGCATTATCGAATGGAAGGACGTGCTTCACCTTACCATCCAGGTTCTCAGGGCTTTGCAGCACGCCCACGAATGCGGAATCGTTCACCGCGACATCAAGCCCCAAAACATTATGCTGCTTCAGGACGGCACAATCAAGGTGACCGACTTCGGCATTGCGCGTTTTTCCGACAAGGCGACGCGCACCATGACCGATCAGGCTATCGGTTCGGTTCATTACATCGCGCCCGAGCAGGCAAGGGGAGATTCCACCGACGGCAAAACCGACATATATTCGGTGGGCGTAATGCTTTACGAAATGCTCACCGGCACGCTTCCGTTTGACGGCGATTCAGCCGTAACGGTTGCGCTTATGCAGCTGCAGTCAACCCCCAAGCTTCCGCGCGAGGTCAATCCGTCAATTCCTCAGGGACTTGAACAAATCACAATGCACGCAATGGAAAAACAGCCCGAAAACCGCTACACCTCGGCAGCGGAAATGCTAAGCGATATCGAGCGCTTCCGCCTTAACCCTTCCATTGTGTTCGATTACAATAATTCTTTTGTTGACAATCAACCCACAAAATATATGGGCGACCTCAAAAAGAAGGACGCCAAAAGGCTAAAGGATGACACAAAGCCCGAGCCCGACGATATTCAGGACGACGATCCCTACGTTAAAGAACACAGCCCGGTGTTCCACGCCGTCAAGGGCGTGCTTATCGCCGCGCTGGTTGTGTGCGCCGTGTTCTTTGTTATTGCCGCGATAAGGGGCTTTACCTCGTCGCAGAGCAGGGACGTTGACGTGCCTAACCTTGTGGGTAAAACCCTTGTGGCGGCAAAGGAAAACAACCCCGACAACTTCCAGTACGAAATCAAGAGCAAGTTTGACGAGTCAAAGGAAATCGGCGTTATTTTGGCGCAGGATCCCGAGCCCGGCTCAATGAAGATAAAAACCGGTTCAAAAATCGAGCTGACCGTCAACGGTACCGACACCGAGGCTCAGGTTCCGTTTGTTGTAAGCTACACCGAAAAACAGGCGGTTGAAGCGCTCAAGGACAAAAACTTTGTTCCTCAGGTTGTTTATGTTGAAAACACAAAAACTAAAAAGGACTACACAATCGACACCTTCCCGACGGCAGGCGTTAAATCTACAATAGGCTCAACTGTTTATGTTTACATCGCAAAGGGAAGCCGCACCGAAAACGTTACGATTCCCGGAGTTTTGGGCAAAACGCTTGACGAAGCGCGCGCTGAGCTTGAAAAGCTCGGACTCACCGTTGAAACAGCAATGGACGACGAAAGCAAGGAACCCGAAAACACAGTGCTGTGTTCCTCGCCGCTGCCCTACGGCAAGGTTGAAAAGGGAACGGTTGTTACCCTTACGGTAAGCTCGGGCGTGGGCGACAAGCACAAGGTTGATTTGGTTGTTGAGCTTCCGTCTGCCATAACCGACACCCTCAATATGACCGTAACGGTTGACGGCGTTGTAAACAGCGAACAGAGCAAGCAGGTTGTTCCGTCAATAACAGGTTCGGTTACCGTTTCCATCGAAGGCCACGGAACCTCAACCGTTGTAATTACACTTAACGATCAAACCTACCGCGAATATACCGTTGACTTCTCGAAGGGAGAAATAACCAACACCGTTGTTCACGAGTATGTTGTTCCCACCTCAGCGCCCACAGAACCCGTTACAGAACCCGTTACAGAGGCTCCGTATGTGCCGCCTACCGAATATGAAGCGCCGACAGATGCTCAGATTTATTACACAGATCCGAACGTTTACACCGGTGACAACGTATACGCGGGCAACTGATTATGAAGCTTAACGGAATAATTATGAAGTCAATCGGCGGATTTTACTATGTCCGCTGCGGCGATACAGAGTACGAATGTAAGGCGCGCGGAAGCTTCCGCAAAACAGGTCATTCCCCGGTTGCCGGCGACAGGGTAACAATATCGGTTCCCGACGACGGCTACTGCGCAATCGAGGAAATTCTGCCGAGAAAAAACAAGCTTAAACGCCCCGCGCTTGCCAATATTGACACACTTGTGATTGTGTGCTCAACAATAGATCCCAAGCCGAACCTGACGGTTATCGACAAAATGACCGCGGCGGCTGTAAACAATAATATTACGCCTGTCGTCGTTATATCGAAAAACGACATCGAAAACGGCGACAGCGTCGCAAAAATTTACCGCCGTGCCGGCATTGAGGTGTTTCAGTGCTCGCCGGACGACAAAGCCGAGGCAGGCCGCCTGCTTAATTTCCTGAAGGGCAAGGTGTCGGCGTTCACCGGCAACAGCGGAGTGGGCAAGTCCACCCTGCTTAATATGCTGTTTCCGCTGCTTGACCTTCCCACAGGCGATGTAAGCGAAAAGCTCGGCAGAGGACGCCACACCACAAGGGTTGTGGAGCTGTTTGAAACCGAAGGCTGCTTTGTGGCGGACACACCGGGCTTTTCAACCGTTGATTTGCAGCGTTACGAAATGATTGACAAGGAACGTCTGCAATACTGCTTCCCGGAGTTTGAGCCGTACCTCGGCAAGTGCCGGTTCAATTCCTGCGCCCACCTTTGCGAAAAGGGCTGCAGGGTTTTGCAGGCGCTTAACGACGGCGAAATCGAACCTTCGCGCCACCAAAGCTACACGGCTATGTACAACGAGGTCAAGGATATTAAGCCGTGGCAGCTCAAAAAGCAGGTGTAACTATGCGCTGTGTAATAATAGCCGGCTCGCCCGACGCCGACATCAGCTTTATAAAATCAGCCGTGCAGCCCGGCGACCGCGTAATCTGCGCCGACAGGGGCTATCAGTACGCAAAGGCGGCAGGCATTAAGCCCGACCTTATCGTGGGCGACTTCGATTCGTTCACCGGCGAGCTTCCCGAGGGTGTAAAAACAGTGCGCCTTAACGTCCGCAAGGACGACACCGACACCTTTGTGTGCGCGCGCTACGCCGTAAACAGCGGTTACCGCGAAATTGACGTGCTTGGCGCAATCGGCGGAAGACTTGACCACAGCTACGCCAACCTTTGCCTGCTTGAATACCTTTCGGGCAGCGGAGTAAGAGCGTGCCTTGCGTCGGAAAAGGAGAAGATTTTCCTCCTTAAAAAGGGAGCGTATATTTTTGACGGCTACGGCGGCAAAACCTTTTCACTGTTTCCGTTCGGCTGTTCCTGCGCTTTGGCGAGCGTTCATAACGCCGAATATCCGGTTACGGACTTTAAGTTTGAAAGCAAAAACTCAACAGGACTTTCCAACGTCTTTTATGACGGCTGCAAAATTACCGTTAGCTCGGGAAAGCTGTTGCTTATGATAAATTTGGCGGAGGTTTAGCGGCGCCGCGCCGTTATTGCGTTTTAACAAACCAAATCCGCTCTTAAACATCCGCATTGTGCAATATTAAACGCGGACGGTTATCAATAACAAAACTGTAATTATAATGACACTTATAAATCTTGAAACGAATTATAAATGTGTGCTATAATTCTTTTTAGACAAATTCTTTGTGTTTAACGTGAAGTATATTGGAGTGATATAAAATATGTCATTGTGTATGGGATGTATGCAGGAAATCGGCGACCTGACGGTTTGCCCGCACTGCGGCTTTGACGGCTCGGAACAGCAGCCGGCACCCTATTTGCCATATGGCACAGTGCTTTTTGACAGATATATAGTAGGCGCCGGTATTGACACAAACGGCGAAAGCACGCGTTACCTCGGCTTTGACAAGCAGACAGGCGACGTTGTTATTGTATGCGAATTTTTGCCTATGGGGCTTTTTAACCGCGAGGAAGGTCAAACCGAGCTGCGTGTTAATTATGAGGACAGGCTTGTTTTCGGCAAGCTCAAGGATAATTTCACCGATTATTACCGCATTTTGTCGGAGCTTAAAGAGTTTTCGGCATTAATGGACGTTCATAATATTTTTGAGGAAAACAACACCGTTTATGTTATCGAGGAAAACGAGGACTTGATTCCCTTTGCCGAGTATGTTGAGCGCAGCAGCGGCAGCATTGAATGGGACATAGCGCGTCCGCTGTTTATGCCCGTAATTTCGGCGCTGGAGGCACTTCACAAGCGCGGAGTAGGCCATTACGCGATCGCGCCCAAGAATATGTACATCACCTCCTCGGGCAAAATCAAGATTTCGGGCTTTGCTTCCGAAAACGAGCGTAAGCGCGGAACAGCGCTTAAATCGCAGCTCTTTAAGGGCGCGGCGGCTCCCGAGCAGTACGAAAACAATTTTCCTCTTGACGACATAACCGATATTTACGGCTTTTGCGCCACAATGTTCTACGCACTTACCGGACATCTGCCCAAGGCAGCTCCCGAGCGCCTCAAGGACAGCCGTCTGCTTATGAGCACCACCACCGTTAAAAAGCTTCCGCCCCACGTTGTTTCGGCGTTGGCTAACGGCTTGCAGGTTGAACGCGAAAACCGTATCACCGATTTTGACGAGCTCCGTTCACAGCTTTCCGTGGCTCACACCGCAAAGGCTATTCAGGACGAAATTTCGCGCACCGCGAGTATGAACCTTGCGCGCGACGACGACAACAAAAAGACCAAAAACGGAATGTCGGGCGTTTCAATATCCATTATCGCAGCCGCAATTACGGTATTGGTTTTGGGCACCGTCGGAGTAATTTGGCTAATGCAGGACGCAAATCCCTTTGCCTCGCTGTTCGGCGGCGACAAAAACGCCACCGAGGCGGCAACAAAGGCGACCGAATGGACAGGCGCGACAATTCCGAAGCTTACCGGCATGACCTATGCCGAGGCTGAGGAAGCTGTTAAAACCAACCCCAACATTAAGCTTATGCGCAGCATTAACGACGAATACAGCGACAGTGTTCCCGAGGGCAACGTTATGGCTCAGTATCCCGAGGCAGGCACAAAGCTTGACCAGGAGGACACAGTTTACATCAGCCTTACCATAAGCAAGGGCAGGCAAATGCGCGAGCTGCCCAAGGTCGAGGGACTTTCGCTTGACGAAGCCGCAACGGCTATCGCGAAGCAGGGACTTTTGGCAACCACCGAGTTCCAGTACAACGACAAATACGCCGAGGGCAGGGTTATCGGTTACAAGGACGGTCAGGCAGGCGATTCAGTGGAATCAGGCAAGAGCATTACCGTTTATGTAAGCAAGGGCAAGGAGCCCACCGACACCGACAGCGACAGCGAGTAATCTAATTAAAGCTGCTATCTGACAGCAAGCAAACTTTTCCTGTAAAAAACTCATACGCGTTATGATTGTATAAGACGGCAATCATAACGCGTATGTTTTTTTATCTTCAATCGGAGAAAAGCGTCACGGATATATATACAAAGAAAATCCGGTTATTACAGATTCACATAAAAACATTATCATAACGGGCGACTTTTGTATATATACGAGATTTATATTAAAACGCTTTTTTACTTATGAAATATTGTGGAATTTTATGTGATTATATGATATATTTATCTACGGTTTTTACGGTAGAAATCGGAGTAATCAAGCCTGCCGTATGCTGAATCTTTTAAGGGAGAGGGAGAATTATGAAAAAATCAATCCGGGTACTAAGCATTTTGCTGTCTTTGCTTATGCTTGTATCCTGCGCCACCGGGCTGGAGCTCAGCGCCGGCGCGGCAAACGTCACAAGCTCCGCTGTAGGAGCAACGCAGCTGTCAAGCTGCACCATTACGCTTAGCGCAACAACGTTTTACTACAACGGCAGCCCCCAAAAGCCGGTTGTAACGGTTAAAAACGGCAGCACTAAGCTGACCGCCGGCACAGATTACACTGTTGCTTATCAAAACCACGTTAAAGTCGGCACGGCAAAGGTCGTTGTAACGGGCAAGGGCAGCTATACCGGCTCGGTAACAAAGACATATTCAATCAAGAATAATATCGCCAATGCCGCCGTTACGCTTTCAGCTTCAAGCTACACCTACAATGCAGGCGCAAGAAAGCCTGCGGTAACGGTCAAGGACGGCAGCACCACGCTGACAGCAGGCACACATTACACCGTTGCCTATCAAAACAACGTCAACGCAGGCACAGCTAAGGCAGTTGTTACCGGAAAGGGCACCTACGGCAACTCAAAAACCGTAACCTTCAAAATCAACGCGAGACCAATCGGAGCAACCTCCGTTTTGGTTACCCCGGGTTCATATGTATATGACGGCAAGGCAAAGACGCCTGTGGTAACAATTACCGACGGCACAAAAACCCTTGTTAAAGATACCGATTTCACCGTTGCTTACGAGAACAACTCAGGCATCGGCGACAACACAGCCAAGGCTGTTATTACCGGCAAGGGCAACTATACCGGAACAGTAACCAAGACCTTTTCAATCACCAAAAGAAGCGTTGCGAACTGCACCGTAAAGTTTGCCAACGACAAAACCGATTATCCCTACAGAGGAAGAAAAATCAGCCCTTCGTTCAGCGTATATGACGGAAGCGGTTGCTTGGCTCCCGGTACAGAGTATACCTATACAATCGAGAACAACATCAACGCGGGCACCGCAAAAATTATCATCAGCGGCACAGGCGGATTCTATACCGGCACAAAAACCGAAACCTTCACCATAAGCCCCAAGGATCTTGCCAAATGCACACTGGACATTAACGGGGATTCTTATGTATACAGCGGCTCGGCGGTTGTTCCGGAGGTTACCGTTAAGGACGGAAATACCACCGTTGCGGCGTCAAACTACACTGTTTCCTGCACCGAAAACGTAAACGCGGGAACAGCGACAGTTACCGTTAAGGGCAAAGGCAACTATACCGGCACACTCAAAAAGACATTTACCGTCAGCCCCAAAACAATTCACAGCTGTACGATTACCCTCAGCCCGTCATCCGTTACTTACGACAGAAAGGCAAAAACCCCCGCGGTAACCGTAAAGGACGGCACAAAAACTTTAACATCAGCAGATTACACCGTAAGCTACATTAACAACGTAAACGCCGGCACCGCTACCGTTGCGGTAACTGGTAAGGGCAATTACAGCGACACGGTAAACAAGACTTTTAAAATCACTTCAAAGAGCATTAGCGGAACATCACTGACCTTACGTTCCACCAACTTTATCTATGACGGCACCGCCAAGGTTCCTGCTGTAATTGTATTTGATGACGCAGTCGTTCTGACCGAGGGCAAGGACTTTACGGTTTCCTGCACCGACAATGTAAACGTGGGTTACGCAACCCTGACCATTACCGGCAAGGGCAACTACAGCGGTACTCAGAGCGCGAAGTTCCATATCTCACCTGCGGATGTATCGCGTACAACCGCTAACCTCGGCAGCGGCGTGTTTATCTATGACGGCAATGCAAAGGCTCCAAGCGTAAGTGTAATGGACAGTTACACCGCCGCTTACAGAATGCTTGAAGAGGGCAAGGACTATACCGTTACCTTTACCAATAACGTAAACGTAGGCGACGCTGTAGCTACTATTACCGGCAAGGGCAATTATAAGGGCACAAAGACCGAAAAGTACCATATCACACAGGCGGATGTATCGCGTACAACCGTTAACCTCGGCAGCACCGTGTTTGTCTATGACGGCAATGCAAAGGTTCCGAGCGTCAGTGTAATGGACAGTTATACCTCTGCTTACAAGTTGCTTGAAGAAGGCAAGGACTATACCGTTACCTTTACCGATAATGTAAACATCGGCGACGCTGTAGCTACTGTTACCGGCAAGGGCAATTACAAGGGCACTAAAACTGCGACCTATCATATTACCAACAGCATTGAAAGTGCGGACGTAGCCCTGAGCAGCAACCAATACACTTACGACGGCAAAGAAAAGAAGCCCGACGTATTGTATGTTAAACTCGGCAATGTTACTCTTAATGAAGGCGTTGATTACACCGTTGAATATAAAGACAACAAAAACGCCGGCAAGGCTTCGGTGGTAATTACCGCCAACGGAAAGTACCGCGGCAGCAAAACCGCAGCCTTCACCATTAATAAAGCAAACATCAACAACTGTTTTATGACTGTCAACAACACAAATCCCTCGTATACCGGCTCCGAGAAAAAAGTTTCTGTTACCGTAAAGAACGGAAATACTACTATCACTAACGGACAGGATTACACTCTTGTTTATTCCAATAACGTGAATGTCGGCAACGCCACGGTAGAAGCCAGGGGAATCAATAACTACACCGGAAGCATTAAAAAGACCTTTGCAATTACCGAGTTTTCTTACGGCAGGGACAACTGGACATTCAACAACTCTGCTTATTATTTTAGAAGGGATAATGCTACAAGCGTATTCGGCAGCGGAGCTTCGGCACAAAATGTATTAAATGAATTACAAGAACAGTGGAAATGGTATGAAAACTATTATAGCAAAAAATATCACAAGCTTGTGGATTCCTGCTCCAAATATACAAGTGATGAGAAAGTATCCATATCCGGCAAAGTTACGTTTGTTACATCTGTTCTTCAGGATGACGGAACTTTAAATTATTCCAACCCGGATGAAGTTATCAAGTATATTGATAGTAAATTTAAATGCGTTGCAAAGGTAAACGGTCAACTTTTAACACGCGATAAGCATTATGAGCTTACATACTCAATTCCTGAAAAAAGAAGTGACGACGGTATTACCAGAGTATCAGTTAATGTAACAGGCATAAACGGCAATACCGGCAAAAGTTTCATTACACTGAGGTTGCTTTTTGCCAACCCGGATTCAAGCTGGTGCCATGATAATGTAATTGACGCGGCTGAGACTGTCTACGGTGCCGGAGTATCACAGGATACCAAGGATAGCTGGAGAAAGTCAATATATGATGCCCGCCTGCAGAAATGGGAAGGTTCTTGCGAGGGAATGACGTATACTAACATTTTGCTTAGCAAGAGGGATCCCAAATTAATTCAGCTTTATGAGCTTGTAACGGGTAAAAAATTTACCAATGTCCGCAACATTACCTGTAACGTAGATATTATCTCTATCATCAACTATTTGCATAGATGTCCGAATGATATCAAAAGAAAAATTTTGGGACGTGATACTCGATATAAGGACACTACGGCAAATTTGGGCGATATAACGAAATATGACAAGATTACACTTATAAAGGATTCCCATACCGGCATTGAAGCGAAAGATTTCGCTTTTCATGCAATAGCTGCCTATGGAGTTGAGGAAGCATACTATACTTCGTCTGTCACAAACGAAACCTATGACCGAAGAATTCTGATTTATGACCCGAATACAACACCTGCTCCACAAGGTGATTCGGGAGTAAAAATGAGTGAATGTATCTATTACAACTCTAAAACACACAGCTACATCCGTCCCTCACATACCAACAGCCGGTATGCATTATACTGGACGAATCCTACTAAGGAGAATCCGGAAACAGACAATACCTTGTTTAACACCCCCTATTGCGGAGGTATCCGCAGCGTAAGCGCATGCGGAAGCTACGCGACAACGGTGTATAATATGCCCGCAATCAAAAGCGCGCTCAACCCCAACGGAATTAAGGTTTGGCTCAAAAACAATGAATCCAGATATCCCACACTTTAAAAACAGATGACTTAAATAAACGGCAGCCTATGTTTTGGGTTGCCGTTCATTTGTATGACGGGCATATCAGTGCTCTGTGGTGAAAGTCCACCGAGGCGTAGTTACCGACGAACTCTGTAGCAACTCCCAAGGTTTGAATCGTGAGGTTCAGGCGAGAAGAAGGGATAGC
>ONLA01000010.1 GCA_900318495.1 uncultured Eubacteriales bacterium | reverse complement strand
AGGACGCGGCAAGGCTGGCGCCTTGCAAGGACGACAACGCAGTATTGCGGAAAATAGACCGCAAAGATTGGCTACTTTTTATTAGGTATTAGTATAAAACTTCAAAGAAAATCAAATGCGGCGCAGGCTTTTGAACGGCAAGCTTCTTAATTGTTTGTCAAAGCTTAATTCCAAGGAACCGCGGCATTTGTTTATATAAATAAGTATATATTAAAAACGTATATATAAAAGAACGGAGGTAAATCAATGAAAACAAACATCAAACGTCACTCGCGTTCCGTTTTGTCGGTGATTTTGGCAATCTGCATGCTCGTTTCGTGCATGACAGTAGGTCTTATCGCGACCGACGCGGCAGGAACCTCTGCGCAGTCAACAGGCGCAAAGGCAGCCGCAGACGAAACAGGCGCGGTGATTAACAACGACACAGCCAAGGACGAAGGCGCGGCGTTGGACAACGACACAAACGCCGGCGTTGACAAGGCAGCAAGCAGCGCGGTTGGCGCAAAGGCGGATTCCGATTCCGTCGGCGCGGCTGACGCATATTGCGTAAAGGGTGACTTTAGTAATCCCGGACAGGAAGCTGCTTGGAACACAAACTACAAATTTGACGCTACAACCAAAAAGGTTACAATTAACCTTGCCGCAAACCAAACATATAATTTCAAAATTTACAGCATTTACGCCAACAAATGGTACGGCGTAAACGACAAAAAATACACCGGATCCGACAGTGAGTACTACTTTAAAAATAGTGATGGTAACAATGCTAAAATCACAACCACTGTTGCCGGCGACTATGTATTTGAGCTAAAGCGTGAGGATAACAACGACGGCGCGGTTGCAATTGGCGTAACCTATCCTTCTGCAGCCAAAACCTACACAATTTCAAGGGCGGCAACGTCAAACGGTTCGTTTACTGTAAGCAAAACCAGCGCCACGGCAGGAACAATCATCACCGTTAAAGCAACACCTAACCGCGGTTATAAGATAGGCACCGTAACCGCTACAGGCGCAACCGTAACCGGTACAGGCAACGAACGCACATTCACAATGCCCTCCCGGAACGTAACCGTTACCGTTACTTTCACAGCGGCAACCGCACGCACAATTTCCGCATCAACCGACGGTCACGGTACCATTACTCTGAAGGTTTCTTCCGGAAGCAACACCTATGCCGCTGTAACAACCACAGGCACAGCAGCCTCAACCGTTACAGCATATGAAGGAGAAACAGTTACCGCAACAGTTTCTCCGGCTTCTGGTTATCAGAAGGAAACCTTTAAACGCGGTTCAACTACTATTACCGGCAACAGCGATACACAGACAGTTGGCAACAGTAATTTGACATATACCGCAACATTTAAAACAGTAACATACAACAACCAGTACACGGCTTCCTTGGGAACCGGTACAACCAACACTTATAACAAGGTTAAGGCTTCTTTCTTTGACTATTATACCGACAACGAGTTCAACGACGGTTGGATTACAGGTATTAAACAAACAGACAGAGGAGAAGGTGTTGCCACCTGTACACCTAATAATAAGCTAAATACGGCTATCCGTGATTATACTCACACTAATAGCTTGCCTTATCCCTTGTACTTCGGTAACTTCAATGGGTGGAATGACTATGCCATTAACAGTTATATGAGTTCAGAAGAAGAAGGCTGGAATTTCTACAACAAAGTAAACAACTCACAGCGCTTAGACGACGAGAACACATCAGTAACAGGCTTAACGGGAAAAACCCTGTCATCAAACGGAATTCCCAATCACTACAAGTCAGGCGCTTCCAACGAGAACGGCGCTGAGATGAAGCTCTTTGACAAAAACTGGCTTTCAACTTCAGCTCAGAACGGTCAGGGCGAGCTTGCTACTATTATTGATTCTCAGTTCCCCGTTAAAAAGACAACTGTAAACTACGGTACAGGCAGCCACGACTATTATTCATTTGACAGTGCTACCGATAACCTTTGGTTTGAAAACATTGAGAGCGGATATGATAACTCAGTAGTTTATTTAGATCAATCTGCTTGTAGCAATACAAACTGGTACGCTCATTTCTTTGACGCTGGCAACACAAAGCAAAAAGATGTTCAAATGACAACATCAGGCTCATACTACAAAGCAACTAATCCGGATCCGTCAACTTATACCAAGGTTATCTTCTGTCGTATGAGCAACGGAAATGCTCCTGATGGTACTTGGAGTAATGTATGGAATCAGACCAACACCTTAGATTGTCCTAACGGCACAAATAATCAGTTGCTCTACACATTATCTGGATATGGCAGCGGAAAGTTAATGAACGGCTCTTGGGGTGCATACAGCGGCGCAACCAAGAAAACAATTAATCCCACAGTTAATTACAGCACATCAAATTCTGATGCGGTATACAGCCCGAATTATGGCAACCGTGGTTTCTATCCTTTCGATCACAAGCACGCGGGAACAAACAGCACAAACAACCGCGCTTGGGATCTCGGCTTCGGTGTATCAATGGAAATTAAGTTCACACTCGGACCGAACGGTAAGACAGCCGACGGAGCTGAGCAGAAATTTACCTACTCCGGTGACGACGACTTGTGGGTATTTGTTGACGACAAGCTGATTCTTGACCTCGGCGGTGACCATAAGCAGAGCTCCGGTACAATTAACTTTGCTACCAAAACTGTTTCTGTACCGAAATCAACCACGGCTCCCAACTCATCCGCAACCAGAAACACAGCATTTACACTGGAGGACAAAACCGTTCACACCATGAAGATTTTCTACATGGAGCGCGGTATGTTCGATTCAAACCTTTCGTTCGGCTTCAGTATGTATCCTTATGAAGATACCTACGAAGTAGAAAAGAAGATTGACACAAACGGACTTAACGCCGGTTTGGCAAATCAGTTCAGCGACACCTTTACATTTAAGAACACTTCCAATAACGGTACAAACTCCAAGGGCGGCAACGCTGCTTATGAAGTATTTAATACTGCAACAAACGCTTCTGTAAGAAAAGCTACAACAAGCTCAAGCCGTGAATTTTCAATTAACGGCGGTCAGTACGCAAAATTCTCAAACATCTTTACCGTTAATCAAAATCTGAAAACAGATGAAACGCCCAGCGGTTATTATCAATATGATACAAGCTATCAGGTTATCGATATGCAAAACGGAGACCATGTCATTAAGGCAGGCAATGTTTCATTATCAGATCCTGACAAATTAACAACAGGTAACTTTAACTTCTTTACAACGCTTGAAGGCGCGGATCCCGAATTGGATATCACCCACCTGAGAACTATCTTCACCAACAAGCTGCAAACAGAGTCGTTTATGGTAACCAAGGATATTCAGGGTTATGACGATTCCTCAACAGCGTTCCCGTTCTATGTTAAAATTAAGATGTCGCCCGGCGGCGGAAAGGACGACATTAACTTTAACACTCAGGGCTTGGTTTATACCTCAAGCCTTAACGGCACACACTCTCTCGGCACCGGCGGTCTCGGTTATATCCACGAGGGCGAGTACATCACCTTCGAGGGTATTCCCAAGGGAGCTAAGGTAACTGTTTATGAGCCTGTTTCCGGTTCAGATTACACTCCGGACGCGTCAGGCAACGCAAACTGCTACAAGAATGTTACAATCAACAGCGTAAGCACCAAAAACCAGCCTCAGTACCACAAGAGAGGTACAAATAACGCCGACGTAACATTCCAGCTTGACGAGTTCGACACAATTACCATTGAAAACGAACCCAAGAAGTATCAGATGGATTACAGGGTTCCCACCAGACTTTACGGCGACAAGATTTACACCCTCTCAGGCTTTATAACTCCGGCTATGGCTGATCAGGGCTATGTTGATATTAAAGACACCGAACACACAGCGTTCCTTACCAAAAAGTTTGTAGAGGATCATACACCTACCGAAACAATCTTTATGAAGGATGTTTCGTGGAACTATAACAACATTGATTTCGATAGCAGCAGAACCGGCATCGACGATTTTGTAAATCTTTCAGCAAATACTCCTGTTGACAAGAAACTGACAGTAGCGATTGATACCGATGCCGACGGTCACCCTGACGTTGAAATTAACAACCTTGCTTTCGGCGCGCCGATTAAGCAGGACGGCGAGTACATCCCCGGAGAAAAGGACGGAAAGACTCCGAGCTACTGGGCAATCTACAAAACAGCCGACGGATCATTTGTTACAAGATGTTACTCAACATTGTTTAACTATGTAGCTTATGACAACTACACCGTATACGCTGTTTACGGTCAGGGCTCAAACTACGAACTGTATGACAACGACGTAAGCGCAGCTGTAAGCGACCTCGGAATCACACGCAGCCACTGGAACACCACGGTTTCAGGCGAAGATGACGGTACTGAGTATACCGACATCGACGGCGTAAAAAAGACCTACAAATATAACTTGGCTAACAAGGAATACGACAGACTGTATCTTGACATCGCTTTGGCTTATGAAGCAGAAGGCAAGATGATCAGCACCTATTCCTCAAGCGATATTACGGTTGGTTATGAGGTTGTTATTCTTAACGAAGACGGTTCTTATAAGTCAACTTATAGGGATGTTACGATTGACAACTCAACTCTCGATAACAAGAACCGTATTCACGCTTACTACGGCTTTGTAAACTCCGCAGGTAACCGCAAAGCTAAGCTTGGTATCCGTTCTTACATCAACACCGGTACCGGCAAGAGATATTCCGACATCATGGCCTTCAGCTTAGATCCGGTTGGTTCCAAATACTAATAACCATAAGAAGGAGGAATTTATAATGAAGAAGGAATACTTTGAACCGGAATTTGACAAGCTTACCATTATTACCTCGCTTATGAGCAATATTGACTTAAGCACCGGTGAGGATGAAAAGCATATCGGTTATGACGGCGATGAAAACGAAAACATCGGCGGAAACTAAAAATCAGTAAACACATTAACCGGGCGGCGATGCTTGATTTGGCGTCGCCGCCGTTTACAAATTAAGGTGATAATATGAAACTGTTTAAAAAACTGTTTGCGGCGGCATCCGCGTTAACCTTGACACTGCTGTTTTGTGTTCACGCCTTTGCCGACACCTATTACATATCCCACGGCTTTAAATACACTATTGACAACAGCTCAAACGCTACGATTTTCGGCGCTGACGGAGAACACTCCGACGTTGTCATTCCCGACAAGTTCGATTTCAGAAAGGTAATCGCTGTTGGTCTGTACGCGTTCAGAGACGACGCTCAGATTACATCTGTTTCGTTTGAAAACGCGCTGTATTTGACCGAGATTTTTCCGTATGCGTTTAAAAACTGTGATAACCTCTCCAATGTCACGTTTTCACCGTATATTGAAAAAATCGGCAACGGCGCGTTTTGGGAATGCACCTCGCTTAAAAGTGTTGAGCTTCCCGGCGGCATAGACACCGTAAAGGTTGACACCTTCTACAAGTGCTCTTCGCTGGAGGAGGTAACAATCCCGGACAGCGTTACCAAGATTGAAACCTACGCTTTTGCCGAATGTACCTCGCTTAAAAAGCTTGTTATCGGCAAAAATGTTAATGAAATCGGCGCCAAAGCTTTTCTGAACGACAGCAAGCTTACAATTTATTGCTATAAAGACACATACGCTCTGCAGTACGCTCAGGACAACAACATCCCGTATGTTATCATTGACGATTATCAAAAAGGCGACGTCAATCTTGACGGCAAGGTTGACATCAGCGACGCTACACTTATTCAAAAGTACTGCGCGAAGATGACCGCGTTCAGCGACCTGCAGCTCAGCCTTGCCGACGTTAACGGCACAGGCGTTGTAGACGTAAGATGCGCCACTACAATTCAGCGAATTATAAGTAAAGCTGTTTGAAATTCAGATTTATAAAGTAGAAACAGGGCTGTCCAAACCGGGCTGCCCTGTTTTCTGTTTGCTTATTGTTTTGCTTGTTACTTTTCGCGTTCAAGCCGGAATTCTACCGAACGCTTGAGATATTCAAGATAATTTTCGTCGCGGCACATCGCCTTGTCCGGCGCGTCGGAAAGCTTCGCGACAGGTCTGCCGTTAACATACTGCAGCTTGATAACGATGTTAAGCGCTTTTTCGCAGGTGTCGTTTGAGCAGAAGGTGCCGATTCCGAAGCTTACCTTTGTTCTGTCCTTAAAGTAATCGTAAAGCGCCTGAGCGCGGTCAAAGTCAAGACTGTCGGAAAACAGCAAAAGCTTTGTTTTTGGATCCACGCCAAAGCTTTCGTAGTGCTTAATGATTTTTTCGCCCCACTCGTAAGGGTCGGCGCTGTCGTGGCGCACGCCGCTGTAATTGTTAACGTTTGAGCGGTTAAAGTCGCGCAAAAACAGGTCGGTTGTGATTGTGTCGGTCAGCGCGGTTCCGTTGTCGCCCTGATACTCTTCGTACCAGTCCTTCATAGCGTAGTGGTTGGTGTAGGCAAGGGGGATTTTGTCAATTCCCTGGTACATCTGCACATACTCGTGGGCATAGGTTCCGATAGGCGTGAGGTTGTATTTTTTGGCGAGGTAAACGTTTGATGTTCCGACGCACTTGTCTGTTTCTGTCGCGAGACGCTTAACAACAACGTCCTCCCATTCGCGCGACAGCCTTCTGCGGCAACCGAACTCCGCAAACTTAAAGGTGTAGGTGCCGTCGTTCAGCGCCTTGATTTTTGCGTCAAGCTTTTCTTCGGCGGATTTTCTGAGGACTTCGTAATCGTACTTCATACGGAAGTAAACCTCGTTGATGATTTCAAGCAGGAAAATCTCGAACTGCATTGCGGAAAACAGCGGACCGTCAACAACAACGCTAAGCTCGCCCTCCGCGGTTCTGCTGACGGTAACATAATCGCGAATCGGCCGCCAAAGTCTGAGGAACTCAACATAGTCGTTTTTGATAAAGCGGATTGAGCGCAGATAATCGAGCTCCTCTTTGGTGAACCTTAAAGTGCAAAGGCGGTCGATTTGCGCGTTGATTTCGTCCTCCATTTCGGGCGTGAAAACAATGTCCCTGTTGCGGCACTTAAAGAAATATTGTCCGCAAAGGTCGGTGTGCTTGTGAAAAATCACCTGGTCCATATTGAATTTGTACAGGTCGGTGTCAAGAAGCGACTGTATAATCGGCTGTAATTTCATAATAAACTCCTTGTTATAAGCTCGCGGTTTCAAGATTGTCCTTTGAACCGAGCACGGCGGCGCGAAGCGTTTCGTAATCGTTCCAAAGCACAGGGTTGGTGTATTTTATCCATTCGTCAAAATTGTCGTTTATAAAGAATTCACGCATACGCGTCGCGGAAATGTCAATAGTTTTGGGCACGTAAAGCTCCGCCGTCTGAACGCCTTTTTTGCTGTCAAACCAGTCGAGCCTGCGCGCTTCCTTGCCCGAAATGAGAAGGTCGGGCGCTTTTCCGCAGCGTTCCGCCACGTTTTTCAAAACATAATCGCCCCACGCCGAGGTGTTTCCGACTCCGATGTCGGGCAACGGAAAAACATCAACCGTGCTGCCGAAAAGCTTCCTTAAAATCCGCTCGCGTGTTTCGTAGTCAAACGGATTTTTCAGCGTGCCGCTTTCCTGCGACGAGCCGACAAATATCGCGACCCGTTCGCAAATCGAGACGGCGGTATTAATCATATATTCGTGCCCGGTGTGAAAGGTTTGGAAGCGTCCCACGATAATTCCCAGTTCAAAAGGTTTTTTGTCCATAATCCGCTCCGTTAAAGCTTTGGGTCAAACACCGGCATAAGCTCAAGCTTGAACTGATTTATGCGGTGAAGCCTGTCGATTTTCGCTTTTTTGGCTTCGTCCTCAATCTTGCCGGTGCGGATGTACCTGTCAAGCTCGGCGTAGGTGAAGCCGAGGTTGTCCTCGTCGGTTTTTCCGCAAAGTCCGTCAATCGGCACCTTGTCAACAAGCACGTCCGGAAGTCCGAGCAGTCTGCCGATTTGCTTCATCTCGTCAACCGTAAGCATCGAGCACGGGCTGAAATCGCCTGCGGAATCGCCGTAGCGCGTGGAATATCCAACCCAGTCCTCGCTGAGGTTGCAGGTGTTTGCAACCCTGCCGTTGTGGCTTTGCGACACCGCGTAAAGCGTTGACATTCTTATTCTCGGCGGAAGGTTGGTTTTGCTTTGCACGGAAAGCTCAAACGGAATACTGCTTGTAATTCCCTCAACCGCGTCCTTTATGTTAACAATGTAGTGCTTTATGCCCAGGGTTTCAACAAGCAGCTTTGCCATATCAATGTCCGCCTGTTCGCCGCAGGGCATCAAAACTCCGATAACCCTGTCTTTTCCGAGCGCTTCAACGCACAGCGCGGCAACAATTGAGCTGTCCTTTCCTCCCGAAATTCCCACAACGGCGTTGCAGTCCTTTCCGTTTGCTTCAAAAAAATCGCGAATCCACTGAACACATTCGTTTTTTACTTTTTCTGCATTAAACATTATTATTCCTCCAAAGAATTATTTTACGGTAATTTGGCAGCTCGCCATAGTGGCAAGCGCGGCTTCGTGCGCCTGCGGCGTAACCCCGGCGCAGCATTTGGCGTCAACGGCAATTTCCGCTTCGGGAAAGTTAGCCTTAATCAAAAGAGCGTTGCTTACAACGCAAATATCGGTGCAAAGCCCGATTAATTCAACGGTAAAGTCGTCGTTTCCGGCGGCTTTTTTAATCAGCCCGGGAAGCTCAACGGAACCAAAGGTGTTCTTTTCGACGGCGGTGTAATTTTTACCGTCAAGGGCTTTTGCAACGGCTTTGTCAAGCTGCCTGCCTTCGGTACCTTTTATGCAGTGGGGAACGGGGAGGTGCCTGCCCTCGTTTGTGGTCATATAATTGTCAAAATGAGTGTCTAAGGTCACAAAGATTTCGCCGTCAAAGGCGCTGATTTTTTCAGCTGCCGCCGGCACAATCGCAACAGCTTCTTTTGTGCCCAGCGCTCCGTCAACAAAATCCTTCTGCATATCGACTACGATTAAAAATTTTTTCATAACTTCTCCTTTCATCTGCCGGTCTGCTTCCGCACGTAAAGCTTCGCGGGACGGTGACCTGCTCCTTTGGTGTATTCGTCGGTTTCGGTAACAAGCCCCGAAATCTTTCTTCTGAAATTTGCCGGAAGAACCGAAACGTTTGTTATTGTTTCCTGCACGTTCTGAAGCTGTGTAAGCGTGAACTTTTCGGGCAGAAAATCAAAAATGTTTTCAAAATCCTTTGCCTCGTTCCTCAGCGAAGTAAGCGCTGTGGCAATAATTTTGGCGTGGTCAAAGGCGAGTCCTCCGCTGTCCTTTATATTAAAGTAGGTGCGGCCGAACTGCGTTTTTTCTTCGGTGAGCAGCGCGGTCATCGTTGTGTCCCGGCGGCTTAGCTCAAGGCGGTAAAATCCGTTTTCATCCTTGTCAAAGCTTATGTCGAACCACTGAGCGTCGTCGGCGTCGTCGCCGTACTGCTGGTTAACCGTGGCTTCGCTCAAAACCGACACAAAAGCGTTTGAAATAATCCAGCCTCTGGGGTCGCGTCCCGGTTCGCTGAAAAGCCCGATTGACATTAACGACACAGGCTTGACCGAGGTTTCCTCCTCGATTTCACGCAGCGCGCACTGCTCGATAGTTTCCCCGGGATTCAAAAACCCGCCGGGAAGCGCCCAGCAGCCCTTAAACGGATGCCCTCCGCGCTTGATAAGCAGCAGCGAAAGGCTTGTTTTTTGGTTTCTGCGGTAATTTTCGCTGTCCTGCGAACGAATTTTCAGCGCGATAATGTCAGCCGTAACCGAGGGACGCTCGTAATCATTCATATTGTAACTGTTTAAAAAAGTTTTTTCATCGGACATTTTAATCACCTCGATGTTAATTACAATTTAATAATAACACATTAATAATAACAAGTCAACACTTTTTTGAAATAATTAAAAATTTATTTTTCCGGTATAAAAAATATTTTTTGTTTGTTTTGTGAATAAAGTTGTATTTTTAATAAGTCTGTGATATACTGAATGTGAAAAAACAAACAATCTTGAACTAAAAGGATTTGACGGATTATGGGCAAGGAAGCTTTTATCGCGAAAACCGGCGGAGGACTGCTGACTCAAAAAACAAAGCTTGAGCCTGACGCCGACTGCATTGCCGGGCGCTCAAGAAGAAGCTGTACGCTTACGTTCGACAGCACAAGGGTAAGCCGCGAGCACTGCGTTGTCAGCTTCGACAGCGGCGCGGAATTGTTTTTGATAACCGACGTTTCAACCAACGGAACGTTTCTTGTCAGCGGAGAAAGACTTGAAAAGGGTATTCCGTATACCGCTTTTCCGCAAACCGAGTTTTACCTTTCGGATCCTGAAAACAGAATTATTTTGCTCACAGAATAATAAAGCGCTGTTTGCAGGCAAACAGTTTTATTTCAGCGGATAATCAGGGGGGACACTCGCGGTCTCCCTAAGCTTTGTTGCGCGCGCGTCTTGTTTCGCGCGAAGGCTTTGTAAAAGATAAAGGAGATATTATGAAAAAATATAAAATTGCCGTAGCCGGCACCGGTTACGTAGGACTTTCAATCGCGGTTTTGCTTGCCTCGCACAACACCGTTAAGGCGGTTGACATTATCCCCGAAAAGGTTGAGCTTATCAATAATAAAAAGTCGCCTATTCAGGACGAATACATCGAAAAATACCTCAGCGAAAAGGAGCTTGACCTTGAAGCGACCCTTGACGCCGAAAGCGCCTACACCGGCGCTGACTTTGTGGTAATCGCCGCTCCTACAAATTATGACAGCAGGAAAAATTACTTTGATACCTCGGCTGTTGAAGCGGTAATCGACCTTGTAATGAAGTACAGCCCCGACGCGGTTATGGTAATAAAAAGCACGGTTCCCGTGGGCTATACCGCGCACATAAGGAAAAAAACAGGCAGTAAAAACATAATTTTCAGCCCCGAGTTTTTGCGCGAAAGCAAGGCGCTTTATGACAATCTTTATCCCTCGCGCATTATCGTGGGAACCGATATGAACGACGAAAGGCTGGCTGAGGCGGCGAAAGCCTTTGCCGCGCTTCTGCGGCAGGGCGCGATAAAGCAGGATATTCCCACGCTGTTTATGGGCTTTACCGAAGCCGAGGCTGTTAAGCTTTTCGCAAACACATATCTGGCGCTGCGCGTGTCTTACTTTAACGAGCTTGACACCTACGCCGAAATGAAAGGGCTTGACACCCGGCAAATTATAGACGGCGTGTGCCTTGACCCCAGAATCGGCACGCACTACAACAATCCGTCCTTTGGCTACGGCGGCTACTGCCTGCCCAAGGACACAAAACAGCTTCTCGCCAATTACGACGACGTGCCTCAGAATATGATGTCGGCAATCGTCGAGTCAAACCGCACGCGCAAGGATTTCATCGCCGACCGCGTGCTTGAAAAGGCAGGCTATTACTCCGGCGGCAGCGATTACAGCGCCGACAAAGAAAAGGAAGTTGTAATCGGCGTTTACCGCCTTACAATGAAAAGCAACAGCGACAACTTCCGCCAAAGCTCAATCCAGGGCGTAATGAAGCGAATCAAGGCAAAGGGAGCCTCGGTTATCGTTTATGAACCCACGCTTGAGGACGGCACAACGTTTTTCGGTTCGCGCGTAGTAAATAACCTTGAAGAATTCAAAAATAAGGCGGACGCGATTATCGCAAACCGTTACGACGACTGCCTTGACGATGTCAGGGACAAGGTTTATACGCGCGATATTTTCAAAAGAGATTAAGCCTTGCCGAGATTTTTTTGGCAAGCTGACGGAATAATATTCAAGCAAGCCGTGCGCCTTGAATTGTGCGGTGTTGCCTTGAATATGATATAGATAATTCCTTTAAAATTCGAGATTTATATTGCGCGCAAAGCGATATTGTGCTACAATATATTTTGATAAAAAATTCCTATTTGGATTTGCTTTCAGAGGAGAACCTAAAATGAAAATACCGTTTTCTCCGCCCGATATCGGCAAGGATGAAATAAAACTTGTTACCGAAGTTCTTGAATCGGGCTGGATAACAACAGGTCCCAAAACCAAGCTTTTTGAAAAGAAAATAGGCGAATACTGCAACACCGGTCAGGCTGTGTGCCTTTCCTCGCAGACCGCCTGCGCGGAAATGACCCTGCGCATTTTGGGCGTAGGCCCCGGCGACGAGGTAATTGTGCCTGCCTACACCTACACCGCAACCGCTTCGATAATTTATCATGTGGGCGCAACGCCCGTTATGATTGACTGCAAGCCGGGCTCTTATGAGATGGATTACGACAAAATGGAGGCGGCAATCAACGAGCGCACCAAGGTTGTAATTCCCGTTGACCTTGCCGGCGTTGTATGCGACTATGACAGGATTTACGAAGCGGTAAGAAGAAAAAGGGATGTTTTCAAGCCAAACGGCAAGCTTCAGGAGCTTATCGGCCGCGTTATCGTTATGTCCGACGCCGCTCACGCGTTCGGAGCGCAGTGGCACGGTCAAATGTGCGGCGAAATTGCCGACTTCACGACCTTTAGCTTTCACGCGGTAAAAAACCTTACTACCGCCGAGGGCGGCGCGGTTGTTCACCGTTTGCGCACGCGCATTGACGAGGAAAAGGTTTACAAGCAGTATATGCTGTGGTCGCTTCACGGTCAAACCAAGGACGCGTTTACCAAAAACACCGGCGCTTCGTGGGAATATGACGTTGTGGATACCCAGTACAAGTGCAATATGCCCGACATTTTGGCGGCAATCGGTCTGGCGCAGTTTGAGCGCTACGACAAAATTTTGAACCGCCGTCACGAGCTTATCCGTTACTACAACGACGAGTTTAAAAACCTTGACCTTCAGGTGCTTGATCACGCCGGTGAAAACCACCGCAGCAACGGACACCTCTATTTTGTCCGCTTCATCGGCAAGGATTCCGAATTCCGTAACGAGTTTTACAATAAAATGGCGGAAAACGGCGTAATGTGCAACGTCCACTTTAAGCCTTTGCCGATGCTTTCGGCTTACAAGAACAAAGGCTTCGACATTGCGGATTTCCCCAATGCCTACGATATGCACAAAAACCAACTGACTCTGCCGATGAACTCGGTAATTACCGACGCCGAGGCTGAGTATGTTGTCAAAACCTTTAAGAAGGTTTATGACGAAATGGTATAATAAATTTCAGGGAGGCTTTTCGGTCTCCCTAAAATTTTAGGAGGAGTTTATGACAAAGGTTCTTTTGTTTAATATCGAAAAAAACAAGGCTGTGAAAATAAAAATACTCTGCCACAAGCTAAACATCGCCTCGAAAACAGTGGAAAAGGACGATTTCGGACTGAAGCTCGGCACGGTTTTGGAGCTTGACAGTGACCAAACAAAAAAGCCGGGCTCTGATTTTGACGGCGAAATGCTGTATCTTTCGGGCTTTTACGGCGCTATGCTCGACATCTTCCTCAATCAGCTAAAGCGGCAAAAAACTCCCGTCGCCCTAAAGGCGGTTCAAACCGAAGCAAACCTCGGCTTCACCGCTTTTGAGCTGTATAACGAGCTTTCCGCCGAACGCGCCGCGCTGGAGGGAAGCGGTGATTAATGCGGAGCGGTTTTCTGCCGTTATTTCTACTCAAAATACGCACTGTTAAAAAGAGGCTCGGCTTAAAAACCGAACCTCTTTTTGGGTGTTAATATGCGTTAAAATTTAATAATTCCGAGCGAGCCCAGCAGCAGCGTAATAAGCAGCACCGGGGCAACAACCTTTACCATACCGATATAAAGGTATTTGCGCCCGAAGCGTTCGCCGTTTTTGGTAGCTTCGTCGATAACCGTTTTCGGCTTGGCAATCCAGCCGATGAGTATGCAGGTGAGTATTGCCACTATCGGCATAAGGATGTTGTTGCTGAGGTAATCGAAGATTGTCAGCAGCTCGGCGCCCTCGTTGCCGGGCAAATCGAGCTTGATAAAGCCGAGAATATTGAAGCCGAGGCAAATCAAAACGCCGATAGCCATTGCGATCGCGCCTTCATAAACCGTAGCCTTTTTGCGTGTTGTGCCGGTTTTGTCAATCAGCGAAGAAACAATAGCCTCGAGGATTGAAACCGAGCTTGTCAGCGCGGCAAAAAGCACCATTAGGAAGAACACAACGCCGATAATCGTGCCTGCGATGCCCATGCTCGAGAAAATCTTGGGCATTGCAACAAACATAAGTCCGGGGCCGCCCGCCATACCCTCGGGGCCGAGGAATACGAACACCGCCGGGATAATCATAACGCCGGCAAGAAAGGCAACAACCGTGTCAAAAATCTCAATCTGGTTGACCGAGCGCATCATATTGTCCTTGTCCTTAAAATACGAGCCGTAGGTTACCATAATACCCATAGCTACGCTGATGCTGTAGAACAGCTGTCCCATTGCGTCCATAACAACCGTGAAAATGTCGCCCACGCTTTTTCCGCTTACGTCGGGAACAACGTAGTACAAAAAGCCGTCAATACCGCTTCTGCCGTTTGCGTTGATTGTAAGCGAGTAAATCGAGATGCCGATAATCAAAAACAGAAGAATAGGCATAAGAACCTTTGACAGCGACTCGATTCCCTTGTTGACTCCGCGGAACACAACCACGCAGGTCGCCAAAAGGAAGATGACGTTAAAAATAATCATCTCGGTGGGGTTGCCGAGGAAGTCGGTGAAGTAAGAATTCCCTGCCGAGCTTGCCGCCTGACCGGTGATAAATACATAAAAGTATTTAAGCACCCAGCCGCCGATTGTGCAGTAATACGGCAAAATCATAAACGGAACAATTGTCGCGATGGGGCCGAGGAACGACCACTTTTTGTTGATTTTTCCGTAGGCTGTCAAACAGCCTTGCTTTGTTTTTCTTCCGATTGCTATTTCCGTAACAAGCAAGGTGAAGCCGAACGTCAGTGCCAGTATTAAATATACCACCAAAAACAGTCCGCCGCCGTCCTTAGCCGCAAGGTACGGAAAACGCCAGATGTTTCCCAGTCCGACCGCCGAGCCTGCCGCGGCAAGCACAAAGCCGATTGAACCGGAAAAAGAATTTCGCTTTTCCATAATCTCTCTCCCTATAGTATCAAAATGACATTAAAAATAATTTTACCACAAATTTTTAAGCTTTTCAATAGATTTTTGACGGTATTTTCGGAATCGAGGTATAAAATATGATTTTGCGCCGGTCAATTCAGCCGCGGCGCTTTCATTGCGCAAAAAATCCGGGAGACGCTTGCCGCCTCCCGGAAAAAATAATAGTTTTAATTTCAACAATTTCAGAATTTCAGCCGGATTATTCTCAGTCCTCGTCAAGCGCGTTTTTCTGCTTAACCAAAACCTTTTTGTCATAGCAGGCAAACGCGTCCTCAACCGTTTGCTTTTCGGGCTTGGGCGAAATCAGGCTTACAACCGGAACAATAATCAGTCCTGCAAGCATAGCGAACGCGCCGCAGTTAATCGGCGACTGCAAAAGCTCGGGGAAGATGCTCTTTGCGAAAAGGTTGAGCAGCATAATTCCCGTGCCGAAAATGAAGCTTACCCAGCAGGCGAGCTTTGTGGTCTTTTTCCAGTACAGACCATAGAGGAACGGCGCAAGAAACGCTCCGGCAAGCGCGCCCCACGAAATACCCATAAGCTGGGCGATAAACTTAACGCTTTCGTTCTTGCTCTGGGTTTGATAAATCGCGATAAACGCCGAAATCGCAATGAACACAACAACAAAGATTCTGATAACAAGAACCTGCTTTTTGTCGTCCATTTTCTTAATGATGTTGCCCTTTAACAGGTCAATCGTCAGGGTGGACGACGAAGCGATTACAAGCGAGGAAAGTGTTGACATCGAAGCCGAAAGCACCAGAATAACAACAACGGCGATTAAAATTTCGGGCAGGCTCGAAAGCATCTGCGGAATAATCGCGTCAAAGCCGTCCTTGGCAACGTCAACGCTGTAAAGTCTGCCGAAGCCGCCGAGGAAGTAACATCCGCCGGCTACAATAATCGCGAACAGGGTTGAAATAACAGTGCCCTTTTTGATGTCTCTTTCGTGCTTAATCGCGTAGAACTTCTGAACCATCTGCGGAAGTCCCCAGGTGCCCAGCGAGGTCAGTATTACCACTCCGAACAGCCCCAGCGGGTCGGGGCCGAAGAACGAGTTAAACGCGCCCGGCGTTGAGGTAACGGTTTCGTCGGTAACCTTGGCAAGACCGTTCAGCGCCTCCGTAAATCCGCCGTTGTTAATCAGCACAGCCGCGATAACCGCGATGATACCGATAATCATAATAATTCCCTGGATAAAGTCGTTGATTGCCGTTGCCATATAACCGCCCGCGATAACGTAAATGCCGGTGAGTATGCTCATCGCGACAATACACCAGACGTATGGAATGTGGAACGCCATTTCGAACAGACGTGAAAGTCCGTTGTAAAGCGACGCGGTGTAGGGAATAAGGAAGATGAACACAATGATTGACGAACCGATTTTCAGCCCCTTGCTGTCAAAGCGCTTGCCGAAGAATTCGGGCATTGTGGCTGAATTAAGGTGCTGAGTCATAATCCTTGTGCGTCTGCCAAGCACAGCCCATGCCAAAAACGAGCCGACAATCGCGTTGCCCAGACCTATCCAGGTTGAAGCGATGCCGAACTTCCAGCCGAACTGTCCGGCGTAGCCGATGAAAATTACCGCCGAAAAATACGATGTTCCGTAAGCGAAAGCCGTAAGCCACGGACCTACGCTTCTTCCGCCCAAAACAAAGCCGTTTACGTCGGTTGCGTTTCGGCGGCAATAGATTCCGACGCCTATCATCACGCCGAAAAACAGCACCAGCATAACAATTTTGATTACCATTTTAAAATACCCCCAGTTTTTATGAAAACTTAATTATTAAAATCAGTTTTCAATTTTTTTAAAATCTATTTCATTCTGCTGCGCTACAACACTTTCGCCGCAGTAGATTTTACGAAGCACGGGCTTTTCGATTTTGCCGGTCGGGTTGCGCGGAACATCGGCAAAAATAATTTTCCTCGGGCGCTTGTACCTCGGAAGCTCCATACAAAAGGCGTTGACCTCGTCCTCGCTCAGGGTGCGGCCGGGCTTGACCTCGATAACCGCCGCGGCAATTTCGCCCAAACGCTGGTCGGGAAGCCCGATAACCGCAACGTCCTTGATTGCGTCGCTGGAACGCAAAAAGTCCTCGATTTGAACGGGATAAATGTTTTCGCCGCCCGAAATAATAACGTCCTTTTTGCGGTCAACAAGGTAAATAAAGCCGTCCGCGTCGCGTTCCGCCATATCTCCGGTGTAAAGCCAGCCTTCGTCGTCAAGCACCTCGGCGGTAGCCTTGGCGTCGTTGTAATAGCAGCGCATTACGCCGGGACCTTTAACCGCAAGCTCGCCCACGCCGTGGCTTACTTCTTTGCGGTTTTCGTCAACAATTCTGACCTCCCAGCCGTAGCCTGCAACGCCGATAGCGCCTACCTTGTTGGTGTTTTCAATTCCAAGGTGAACGCAGCCGGGGCCGATGCTTTCGCTCAAGCCGTAGTTTGTGTCGTAATCGTGGTGAGGAAACACGCTTTTCCAGCGCTTAATCAGCGTGGGCGGAACAGGCTGGGCGCCTATGTGCATAAGCCTCCACTGGTCAAGGCGGTAATCCGCAAGGTTAATTTTGCCGCTTTCTATCGCGTCCAAAATATCCTGAGCCCACGGCACAAGCAGCCACACAATCGAGCAGCGCTCCTCGCTGACGGTGCGTATAATCCATTCGGGGCTTACGCCTCTGAGTATAACCGCCTTGCCGCCGGAATAAAGGCTGCCGAACCAGTGCATCTTCGCGCCCGTGTGGTACAGCGGCGGAATACAAAGAAAAACATCGTCCTTTGTCTGACCGTGGTGCGCCTGCTCAACCCTTGCCGAGTGCATCAGAGCGCGGTGGGCGTGCAGAATAGCCTTGGGAAAGCCCGTTGTGCCCGACGAAAAGTAAATCGCGCCGTTGTCGTCGTCGGTGATGTAAACGCTCGGAGCCTGCGACGAACAGTATTTAATCAGCTTTTCATAGCTGTCGGCAAAGCTCGGGCAGTCGTCGCCGACATAAAAGATGTTTTTGATTTTGGGAATTTTGTTCAGGATATTTTCAACTCTGCCCGTAAACTCGGGACCGAAAACCAGCGCGTCGGAATCGGACTTGTCAAGGCAGTAGGCGATTTCCTCGGCGGTGTACCTGAAATTAAGCGGAACGGCAACCGCGCCCGCCTTTAAGATTCCGAAGTAAATCGGAAGCCAGTCAAGGCAGTTCATAAGCAAAATCGAAACCTTGTCGCCTTTTTTGATTCCGCGTGTAAGCAAAAGGTTGGCAAAGCGGTTTGCCTTAACCTCAAATTCGCCCCAGGTAAGCTGCTTGCGGAACGCGCCGCCGCGCTTTGACTCAATCAGCGAATATTCGCGCCAGGTAACGTGGGGAATGCTTTTTACCTCGGGATTAATTTCAACCAGCGCGATGTCGTCCTTAAAGTAGGTCGCGTTTCTGGTCAGCAGTTCTGTAATTGGCATATATCTTTTCCTCCGTACAAAACGCCCCGAAAACTCAATTTCAGGACGTTGATTTTATATATATACTATCGCACTTTTTCGATTGTTTGTCAAGTAAATACAAAACACTGCAATAATATTTGTGCAAGCTCTACAAATAACAGCCGCTTTTTTGGTTTAAATTGCTACGCTTTAAATTGTAAAACTTTAAAGCTATAAAGCGTTAAAGCGATTATTTTGCTTAACCGCCGTATGCCTGCCGGCTTTCAGCGCCGCGAATTGCCTTTACATTTCGCGCGTTTAATGGTAAAATATTTTCGGATTAATTTGGATAATATAAGTTTTTTTCTTAATTTGCCGAAAAGGGGATTATTTATGTACTGTGAAAAATGCGGAAGGCTGCTTTCCGCCGGAGACCGTTTCTGTCCTGCCTGCGGAGCTCCGGCAAGGGCGCCCGAGCCGGGCGGCAACACGGCTTCGGGCGAACGCGGAAACGGCGTAAGGGGATACGACGTGACCGTAAGCGCTAACGACGCGGCTGTCCCGAACATATACGGCGGCGCGGCTCAGGGTTACGGCGAAAACAACCGGGCTCCGGGGTTTGATAAAGTCAGCGCCGTAAACAGCCGTTCGCGCAAGGTCATTGCCAGGTTGATTGCCGCGCTTGCCGCGATAATAATCGCGCTCGCCGCCGGACTGGGCGTGTACACTCTTGTCGTAAGCTCGGACTGGTTCAGGCTCGCCAAGGCTGAGGAGGCGATTTTGGAAGGAAAATACGACAGCGGTCTCAGCCAAATCTCAGGCGTAAATTCCGAACGCGCCGACGCTGTGCGCGGCTTCACGGAGGTGCTCAAAATCAGGGACAGCCTCAGAAACAGCTTCGGCAGCAATGACGTTGCCGGCTTTGACTCGGACGCCTACGGTTACGCCAAGGATTTTAAAGAGGAGCTTACGCGCTTTGCGAAGGATTACGAGCCTATGGAGCTTACCGAAAAGCTCAGCGGGCTGTACAAGGATTATTCGGCGGCGGCAGCGGACGTTGCCAAGCTGCTTTACGACAGCGGTGTTTCCGGTCGCTTTGTCACCGCTCAGGTCTCGATAAAGGAATACGACAGCCGCAAGCACGGCAGCCGTTTTACCACCGACGCTCTTGAAAAGCTTGCGGACGAAACCGAAACCGCGTACGGCTACATCAGGGACAAGCTGACCGAAACCAAAGAATACAAGGATTTCACCGAAGAATTTGACGGCAGGGCGGAGAATATAATGACAGAGTTTATGAATTCGGTAAACGCCCAAATTGAACAGGACAGGTACGAAATTGACAGGTTCGGCAGCGAATACAGGGGGAGGGTAATACATTACGATGAAACCGATTCAAGCCACAAGGCGTTTGTGGCGGACGGTCTTGATTATGCCGGCAGCGACGAAAGCATAAAACGCAACGCCGAAAAGCTTATCGCTACCCTTGACTGCGCAATGCTTCTCAATTCTTTTTAAACAATTCTTTTTAAACAATTCTTTTTGAACAAGCGAATAAATTAACAAAACCTGCCAATCATTAAGGTGAAAGGCAGGTTTTATTTATGCGTGTGCAAAGGTTAATCAAGGCGGCGTGCGCGGCGTTCGCGCTTTCCGTAATTTATTCGGTGGTTCCGTTTCAGGCAAATTGCTCGGGGCTGTACAGCAATGTTTTCAGGCTGCACATTCTCGCGAATTCCGACAGTCAGGCTGACCAGGAGCTGAAGCTCAGGGTGCGCGACCGCGTGCTGAATTCCACAAAACAGCTGTTTGACTCAGCCGAAAACAAGTATCAGGCGGAAAAGCTTGTCCGCGATAATCTGCAAAGCATCGCGAACACCGCCTACCGCGAGGTGCTTGACAACGGAAGCACCTACACCGTGACCGCCGAGGTCACAAAAATGTATTTCACCACGCGCCGCTACAAAAACTACACCCTTCCGTCCGGAACCTACGACGCGCTGCGCATTACAATCGGCAGCGGCAAGGGTCACAACTGGTGGTGCGTAATGTACCCGTCGCTTTGCGTGGCGCCGGACAGCGGCGAGGCGGACGACCGCGCGAAAAACGCGCTCAGCGAAAACGGGTACGAGGTGGTGCGCAATGAAAACACCGAATATAAATTTAAAATCGTAGAAATTTTTGAAAAAATCCGCTCGTTTTTCTCCTAAGTCCTTTTTATGACACACCCTTTTGTGATATAATTGTACCAAAAGGGGAGGCGGTACTTTGCTCAGATTCATTTTAGGCAAAAGCGGCAGCGGAAAAACCGCGTACATTTACGAACAAATCAGGCGGCGCGTTACGGACGGCGAACAGGACATTATTATGCTTATTCCCGACCAAAGCTCGTTTGAAACCGAAAAGGATTTTCTTGAAATTCTCGGGTCAAGGCTGTCAAAAAACGTCAGCGTTTTCGGCTTTGACGGCTTGTGCCGCCATATTTTCGAAAAAACCGCGAATGTTTTTCAAAACGTGATTGACGACGGAACACGCGCCGTGCTTATGAGCGTGGCGCTTGAACAGCTCACCGAAAAGCTCAGCGTGCTGAAATCAAGCGGCGGCGTCAGCCTTGCCGACCTTATGCTCGGCACCGTCAGGGAGTGCAAAAAAAACGGCGTAACCGCCCAAATGCTCGCCGACGCGGCGGACAAAACCGGGGACGGCTCGCTTAAATCAAAGCTCAGCGAAACCGCGCTTGTGTTTTCAACCTTTGAAGCGCTGGTTAATCAAAGCTATATCGACCCTCTTGACAACCTCGCGAGAGCGGAATTAATTCTTCAGGAGAATAATGATTTGTTCCGAAACACGGTTTTGTATGTCGATTCCTTCAGCGGCTTCACATCGGTTCAGCTGCGCGTGCTGCGTATTTTGCTCAACCGCAGCCGCGAAGCCTTTGTAAGCCTCACGCTCGACCCGCAGGCGGAGGGCGGCGATGATGTTTTCGAAACCACCCGGCGAAGCTTCAAGGCTATTAAAAGCCTTGCCAAGCGCGACGGCATACCCATAAAAACTCCGGTTAAGCTCACCGAGCCCAAGCGCTTTGCCGGCGAAGGGCTGAGAGAGGTCGAGGCGCAGGCGTTCCGCGCGCGTAAAGCTCCGGTCGATTACGTGCCCGGGGACGTTACGCTGTACGCCGCCGACGACATTTGCGGCGAGTGCGAGTTTATCGCGCGCAAAATCAAGCGTATGGTTATCGAGGAGGGCTTCCTTTACTCCGACTTTGCGGTAATCACCAACGATTCCGCGCCCTACAGCGGTGTTTTAAACGCGGTTTTCGACAAGTACGAAATCCCGTATTTTATGGATATGAGCCGCGACCCCGAGGTTATGCCGCCCGTAAGGCTTGTAAACTCAATTTTCAGGCTGATTCTTAACGGATTTAAACGCGAGGACGCGCTGGCGTTTTTAAAGACCGGACTTACTCAAAATTCTTTGGAAGAAATAAACGCTTTTGAAAATTACATATACATCTGGAACCTCGGCGGAAGCGCGCTGTGCCGCGAATTCACCCAAAATCCGCGCGGCTTTTCGGACAGCTTCACCCAAGCCGACAGGCTCGAGCTCGAAAAAATCGAGAGCGTGCGGCGTTCGTTCGCCGAACCTCTGCTTAAATTCAGGGAAGAAATCAAGGACAAAAACGCCGCCCAAATCAGCAAACTGCTTTACTTGCTTTTGGTTGAGCTAAAAGCGCCCGGGGCGCTTAAGAGGCTGTGCGGCGAGCTTGAGCAATCGGGCGAGGCAGCGCGCGGCGAGGAGCTGATAAGGGTTTGGGCTATGCTGATGAACGCGCTCGACAAAACCGTGGCGGCGGTCGGCAAAATGCCGCTCGGCGCAAAGCGTTACTACGAGCTGCTCGGAATTCAAATGCGCTCGATCGAGTTTATGCAAATTCCCCAAACCGCCGACTGCGTTAACGTAACCACGGCGCAGAGGGTTCGCAATTCAACCCAAAAGGTCAGCTTTCTTGCGGGCTGCAACGACGGCGTTTTCCCGGCGGTGCCTCACACCTCGGGACTGTTTTCGGCGTTTGAGCTAAATCAGCTTTTGCTCAGCGACATTAAAATCAGCGACGACTTTTCCGACCTTGCAGCGCTCGAAACCTTTATGACCTACTCCTGCCTTTCATCGGCGTCGCAGCGGCTTTTCGTAAGCTGTCCGCTTGTCAGCCTAAAGGGCGAACAGCTTGCCCCGTCGTCAATTTTTACCGAATTAACCCAAATTTTCCCGAAAATCAGCGTGCTTTCCTCCGACGATTTTGACAGCCGCCTTGACTCAATGCTCGCGGTATTGCCGGCGTTCGAGGAATACTCGCGCTCGCTTTCATACGGCGGCGGACTTAACGGACTCGGGGAGTTTTTCGACAGCGACAAAAGCTTTGCCGCGAAAACCGCCGCGGTAAAACGCGCTGTCAGCCGCGAGCCGTTCAGGATAGAAAACCCGGCAAACGCCGAAAAAATCTTCGGCGAAAGCCTTACGGTATCAGCCTCGCAAATCGAAAAATTCAGCCTTTGCCGCTTTGCCTACTTCTGCAATTATTCGCTGAGGGTGCGCGAACGGCTAAAGGCGGAGATTAATCAAATGGAGTACGGAACGCTGGTGCATTACGCGCTCGAAAAATTCTTCTCGGAATATTCCAAAAAAGAATATTCCGCAATGACCGACGATGCGCTGTCGGCGTTTATCTCAAAAATAACCGACGGTTATCTTGAGGAATACTTCGGCGGAGCCGGCTCAAAAACCAACGCCTTTCTGTACAAGCTTGAAATGCTGCGGCGCAACCTGCTTTTGCTGCTGCGCCACCTTGTTGACGAGCTCAGCCAAAGCGACTTCGAGGTCGCGGACTGCGAGCTTAACATCGGCGGCGACATCCCCGCCTACACCTTGGTTTTGCCCTCCGGGCACAAAATCGCGGTGTGCGGCAGCGTTGACCGGGTTGACCTGTTAAAGCACGACGGCGTTACCTTTGTGCGCGTGGTCGATTACAAAACAGGCTCAAAGGAGTTTAAGCTGTCGGACGTGCTGTACGGACTGAACCTGCAAATGCTTTTGTATTTGCACTCAATCGGCGAAAACGGCGGCAAAAGGTACGGCGAAACCGCGCCGGCAGGCATTTTATATATGCCGGCAGGAGTTCCGGTGATTTCGGCGGACAACCTCAGCGACGACCAAATCGCGAAAAAAATCAGCGATAACTATAAGATGAACGGACTGCTGCTTGACGATTCGCGCGTCATCAAGGGTATGGACAAAACCGGGAGCGGCGTGTATATCCCGGTAAAAATCAAGGAGGGCAAGCCTTCTTCGGCAAAAAGCCTCGCAACCCTTGAGCAGTTCGGAAAAATATTCAAAAAGCTCGACCTCACCGTTGCCGAAATGGGGCGCGGACTTTACGGCGGAAAAATCGAGGCTTCGCCCGTAAAGGGAGCTCACGACGCGTGCGAATACTGCCCTTACGACAGCGTTTGCGCATACAGAAGGAGCGAGCCGAGGAAGATTTACGGCGTGGACAACGACGAGGTTTACAAACAGCTTGAAAGCGAATTCGGAGGTGACGAAAATGCCTGAATGGACAAATGAACAGCGGCAGGCGATATACTCAACGGGAGGTTCGGTGCTGGTTTCGGCGGCGGCAGGCTCGGGCAAAACCGCCGTGCTTGTAGAACGTGTAATCAAGCTTATCACGCGCGCCGAAAATCCGCTTGACGCAGACAGACTGCTTATTGTTACATTTACGCGCGACGCGGCGGCGGAAATGAAGCAGAGAATATCCGAAGCGCTTTCCGCGCTGCTTGCCGATGACCCGTACAATCCGCAGCTTTTAAGGCAGCGCAGGCTTTTGTACAACGCCTCGATTTCCACAATCGACAGCTTTTGCGCCAATATAATCCGCGAATATTTTCACTCGATCGATATTTCGCCGGACTTCCGCGCCGCCGAGCAAACCGAGCTTGAGCTGCTTCAAACCGAAGCGATGAACACGGCAATCGAGTTTTTCTACGAAAAAAAGCCCGAAGGCTTCGCTCAGCTTCTTGACGCCTTTTCGGGCAGGGACGGCGACGCGCGTTTGCGTGAAACCGTGTTGAAAATCTGCGGCTTTCTCGACACCCAGCCCTTCCCCGAGGAATGGCTTGACAATATGCTCGCCGAATACCGTTCGGCAGACTTTTCCTCCTCGGTCTGGGGAAAAATCATCAAAGACTACGCCCATTCCGCCGTCAGCCACGGCATCACGATTTCAGAAAGCTCACTGCTTGTGCTCGAAAGAGAGGGCGACGAAAAGCTCAGCGACAAGCTGCGCCCCGTTGTCGAGGACGATATTCTTCACTTTACCGCGCTTCAAAAGGACTTGCTGTCGGGCAATTGGGACGCCGCGGTCGAGCGCGTGAACGGCTACGCGCCGAAAAGAATGACGACTCCGCGCGGCTACAAGGATCACCCCGCAAAAATCGCCGTTGCCGCGAACCGCGACGAATTCAAGGCGGCAAACGAAAAGCTCAAAAGCTGTTTTTGCCGCACAAACGCCGAAGCCCGTGAGGAAACCGCCGGGCTGTACATAATAATGAGGTCGCTTTTTGACCTTACCCAAAAGTATCTCACCGAATTTAATATTCTGAAAAGGAATAAAAATATACTCAGCTTTGCCGACACCGAGCTTCTCACCGTAAGGCTTCTCGCGCGCTCAAACGGCAGCGGAGGCTACATAAAAACCCCGCAGGCGCACGAAATTTCAAAGCGCTTCGACGCGGTAATCGTGGACGAGTTTCAGGATGTAAACGATGTTCAAAACCTTATTTTCAACTGCGTTTCAACCGGCGAAAGCAACCTTTTTGTCGTGGGCGACGTCAAGCAGAGCATCTACGGCTTTCGCCAGGCAAAGCCCAACATCTTTATTGACCGCCGCAAAAGCTACAACCGTTACGACGAGCAAAAGCAAAATTATCCTGCCGTAATCGTGCTTGACAAAAACTTCCGCAGCCGAACCGAGGTCTGCGACACAGTAAACTTTATTTTCTCGCGGCTTATGCGTCAGGACTGCGCCGGAATGGACTACACAGCCGACGAGCGGCTCAACCCCGGCGCGGAATATCCCGAAAGCCCGGGCTGTGAAACCGAAATTTCCTTAATCGAAAAAACAGCCTTTGACGACCTTGAAACGCCTCAGCTTGAGGCAACCTATATCGCCGGCAAAATCAAGCGGATGATGTCGGAAGGCTTTACCGTTTCCAAAAACAACAAAACGCGCAGGGCAACCTTCGGCGACTTTGCCGTAATAATGCGCAGCCCCAAGGCAACGGCTCCGCAGTATGTTGAAACGCTGATACAAAACGGCGTGCCTGCGTACAGCGAGGAAAGCGTGAGCGCGTTCGAATCGCAGGAGGTCAAGCTGGTTCTGAACCTTATGCGCGTAATCGACAATCCGTCTCAGGACATTCCGCTTTTGAGCGTGCTGTGCAGTCCGCTGTGCGGCTTCACGCCCGACGAGCTTGCCGAAATGCGCTGCGAAAGCCGCAAAAAGCCGCTTTATTACTCGCTTACACGTTACGCGGAAAAAAGCCCGAAGGCGGCGGATTTTCTGCTCAGGCTCGAAAACCTGCGCCGCTTTTCATACACCTGCACGGTGGATGATTTAATCGGAAGGCTGTACGAAACCACGGCTGTCGGCGCGGTAACCGCCGCCGTAAAGGGAGGCGACCGTCCGCTTGCGAACCTTAACCTGCTGCGGCTTTACGCCCAAAACTACCGGATGGGCGGTTACAAAACCCCGGGCGATTTTATCGGCTTTATCGACCGTCTTATCGACAACAAAACCGCGCTTCCGTCCGATTCAGCCGCCGACGTCAAAAGCCTTAACGGAGTGCGCGTGCTCAGCGTGCACAAGTCAAAGGGACTTGAATATCCCGTTTGCTTCCTTGCAGGCACCGCCAAAAAATTCAACAAAACCGACCTGCGCTCCGACGTGCTGCTCGACAGCCGCGCAGGGCTGGGAATCAAGCGCAAAAAAGGAGTGTGCCGTTACAACACACTCCCGAGACTGGCGGTTGAAATTGAGATTGAACGCAACGAGGTCGCCGAGGAGCTCAGGGTGCTTTACGTTGCGCTTACAAGGGCGCGTGAAAAGCTGATTGTGGTCGGCACAATGAGCAAATCCGACAGCTTTATCGAAAAAACCACCGCAAAGCTTGCCCTCGGCTCAATAATCGAGCCTTACACGGTTTCAAACAGCCCGACAATTTTTGAGTGGATTGCGCTTGCGGCGCTGGCAAATCCTTCGTCAAGGCGCGTGATGAATCCGTATGCCGACAGCATTATTCTGAAAGAGAATTATCCCGAGTGGAAATTTAATCATATAAAAACCGAAGCCGACCTGCTTGCGGGCGTTCAGCCGGCGCCGGAGGCTGTTGCCGCCGAAATTCTTCAGCCGCGCGAAGCCACCGTGAACTACGCCGAAATCCTCAAAAAGAACCTTGCGTTTAAATACAGAAACGAGGCTGTTTTAAAGCTTCCGCAAAAGGTCAGCGCGTCGCAGGCGGCTCACAGCCAAAACACCTCATATTTTGACCGCGTAATCGCGAAGCCTGCTTTTATGGACGGCGAAACCGCCGCTGTCGAGCGCGGAACAGCCCACCACCTGTTTTTGCAGTACTGCGATTTTGAAAAGGCGCGCGAAAGCGTTACGTCAGAAATCGACCGCCTTGTCTCAGCCGGCAGACTCAGCGAGGCTCAAAAGAACAGCATCGACGCGCAAAAGCTTGAAAGCCTGCTTAAATCGCCGCTGTTTGACCGTGTTTTAAGCTCGCCCAAGGTTTACCGCGAGGAGCGCTTTGCCGCAAAAATTCCTCCGTCAATGGTGTTCGACGAATACGCTGACGTTCAAACCGACTACGGAATTATTATGCAGGGCGCGGTTGACCTTGCGTTTGTCGAAAACGGCAGGCTGGTTATCGTCGATTACAAAACCGACCGCGTGCGCGACATTCGGCTGTACAGCGAGGCAATGCGCCGTTCGCTTGAAATTGAGGTTTCCGAGTGCATAATCTGTTCGGTTCACCTCAACGAATACGCGGTTGTTTAGGCGTTGTTGCCTTTACAAGTATTTGGAACGCTTGTATATAATCAAACAGATAATAACCGAAACAACCGAACCTGCCGCGGTGGCGATGCCCATCGGAAACAGGGTTGAGGGGAACATTGCCGACGCAAGGTACGCAAGCGGAACGCGCGCGCAGGTGATTGAAGCAATGTTGTGCAAAAACGAATAGCCCGACTTGCCGCAGGCGCAAAAATATCCGCTGAAGCAAAAGTGAATTCCGGCAAAAAGGCAGTCAAAAACATAACCGCGCAGGTATTGCGCCCCAAGCTCAGTAACCGCCGGGCTGCCGGTGAACAGCGCCACAAACGGCGACGGCGCAAGCTCCATAACAATAATCGAAAGCAAGCCCCAGCATACGCAAATAAGTATGCCGTATTTCAGCGTCAGCCTTGCCCTGCCGCGCTTTCCCGCGCCGATGTTATGAGCCGCGAGCGCCGAAATCGAGGCAAGCATCGACGACGGCACAAGGAACAAAATCCCAATCAGCTTTTCAACAATACCGACAGCCGCGGCGTCGTTCAGTCCGCGGCTGTTCGCGATCGCGGTAATAATCAAAAAAGCGATTTGAATAAAACCGTCCTGCAGCGCGACCGGAACCCCAATTTTTAATATGTCCGAAAAAAGTCGCGCGTCGGGTTTAAAATCGGTCTTTTTAAGCTGTATTCCGGTTTTTCTTTTAATAATTACAGCCAGCGAAACCGCCGCGCTGAAAGCTTGCGAAAGCGTTGTGCCCAGCGCCGCGCCCGCCGCGCCCATTCCCAAAGCTCCTATAAACAGGCAGTCCAGCGCAATGTTGGCGGCGCACGCGGCGGCGACAAAGTACATCGGGCTTTTTGAATCGCCCATACCGCGAAAAACCGCGCTGATAATGTTGTACGCCGTAATAAACGGCACCCCGGCAAAGCAAATCGTCAGGTACGCCTCAGTGCCCTCAACAGCTCCGCCGGGCGTTGAAACCGCGCCTACAATCGCGCCGGTAAAAATCAGCAGAAGCACGGTTAGCGCCGCCGATATAACCGAAAACAGCGTAACGGTACAGCCCGTGACCCGCGCGGCAAGCTGTTTTTCGCCCGCGCCGGCGGCTCTGCCGATCAACACGGTCGAGCCCATCGCAAGCCCCACGATAACCACCGTCACCATATGCATAATCTGGCTGCCCACCGAAACGGCGGTTGTGCTTTCAACAGGGCAAAAAATGCCGATAATAAACAAATCCGCAAGCCCGTACAGCGTTTGCAGAAAATAAGACAGCAAAAACGGCAGCGAAAAAGCGGCAAGCTTCTTCGGCACGCTGCCCGAAGTCAAATTGTTTTCCATAACCCAAAATTAAATTATGCTTTTATTTTACATTCGCTTAAAAGTTTCGTCAAGAAAATTCTGTAATGTATTGATAATTTGTCCGAAATTTGCTACAATTAAGAAAAAACAAAAGGCTGTGGTCAAATTGACAAATAAAAACCTTATCGACCTCGAGGCGATGAGCGTTGAGCAAATCGACAAAATCGTCAAACGGGCAAAAAAGATTATGGAAAGCCCTGCCGATTACCGCCACGCTTGCGACGGCAAAATTTTGGCTACCTTGTTTTACGAACCGAGCACACGCACCCAAATGTCGTTTCAAACGGCAATGCTGAAGCTCGGCGGAAGAACAATAGGCTTTGACAACCCGATGAATTCGTCCGTGTCAAAGGGCGAAAACCTTAAAGATACAATTTCGGTAATCAGCGGTTATGCCGACATTATCGCTATCCGTCATCCTCTTGAGGGCACCGCGATGGCGGCGTCGCTCTACAGCGGTGTGCCGCTTATTAACTGCGGCGACGGCGGTCACCTTCACCCGACGCAAACTCTGACCGACATCGTTACCCTAAGCTGTGAAAAGGGCAGGCTCGACAACCTGAAAATCGGCGTGTGCGGCGATTTGCTCAACGGCAGAACCGTTCATTCGCTGATAAAAACGCTTGCAAAATACCCCGGCAACTCGTTTGTGCTTGTTTCAACGCCGGAGCTTTGCGTGCCGCTTTACATCATCGACATACTCGAAAAAAACGGCTGTCAATATGAAATTTCCAACAGCCTTGCCGACGCCGTAACAGACCTCGATATGCTCTATATGACGCGAATCCAGCGCGAGCGCTTCAGGAGCGAGGAGGATTATCAGGCGCAAAAAAACGTGTTTGTGCTCGACCGCGAAAAGCTCGGCAAAGCGCGTGACGATATGATTATTCTTCATCCGCTTCCCAGGGTAAACGAAATCACCGTCGAAATCGACGACGATCCCCGCGCGCTGTACTTTAAGCAGGCTCAGTACGGAATGTTCGGCAGAATGGCGCTGATTTTGCTTTTGCTTCAGGACGACGAGTTTCTCATCAGCGAACGTCAGGCTGATTTGTACGGCGACAGCTTTAACAACCCCGTCCGCTGTAAAAATCCCAAGTGTATAACGCAAATCGAGGAATACCTTCCGTGCCGCGGTTATCAAAAGCTCGGAATGACAATGTGCGATTACTGCGACAAAAGAATTGACTGAGGAGGATTATTATGAGAGACCGCAAAGGCAAAGCCGTTGAAGTCCGCAAGCCCCCGGTCGGCGCGTTTATAATCGCGTCGATTGTCTACATAATACTGGGCGTTTTTATGGTTACCCATCCGGCAAAGGTCGAGGCGACGCTGTGTTACGCCTTCGGAATTTTAATGACAATCTTCGGCGTAATCAACGTCATTTCCTTTTTCATCAACAAGGACAGCGACAGCAATTTGTTTTTTGAGCTGGTTTTCGGCGTGCTTTCGTGCGCGTTCGGCGTGTTCACGCTGGTTTCGCCAACAAGCGTAATCAACATTTTGTTTATCGTCATCGGCGTAATCATAATTATCGACGGCATAATGAACGTCAAGCGCTCGTTTTATCTAAAGGATTTCGGCGAAAGACACTGGATTGTTTTCTTCATAATTTCCGCCGTTTCCATATTGGCAGGAATCCTGACAATCGTATTCAGACAACCGCTCGGCAGTCTGCTGATTGTAATTTTGGGCATTAACCTTATCTATGAGGGAATTTCCGGGCTTGTGATAATGTTCCGCATTTCGCAGAACAAAAAACGCGTTGAGCGCAAAATGATGATGATTGACGCGGATTTTAATGATAAAGATTAACATATAACACTATGCAGGAGGCTTCGCGGTCTCCTGCGTTTTTGTATTATTTTATTTTGCGGCGCTATATTATTCAAAAACAAAAAATACGGCTCATAACCCGGCAATGGTTATGAGCCTTTTGTGTACAAATCGGAAAGAATACTTACAAGTATAAAGCACAGCAATATAATATTAATTTATGCTCACTTTAGTAATGAAAAATTGCTCAAAAATGAACGCTGTTTATAAAATGCATACTGCCTAAAGAGCGCGTTTTGTCGCATAATAAAGTACTCTAAAGCACTTTAAAGCATTATTTGCCCGATTTTTTTCGCAGAGTTTACTACTAAGCGAAAAAAACGACGTTTTCCTGAACAAAACGCCGTTTTTTTGATTTATGACTGTTTTTTTGACTGCTTATACAAAAAAAGTGATTGTAAGGTTTTATGTCAGAGTACAGTATTTAACTATTATAGCCCCGCGTCTTTTAACTTATCCATATTTTGCCGTTTGAACTCAATCGAGGAATGGACATACCTGTCAAGCGTAATTCTCGGAGAGGAATGACCGAGAATTTCGCTGAGCGATTTTATCTCAAAGCCAACCTCGACGCACCGCGTGGCGAAGGTGTGCCTCAGCACGTGAAAATGCAGTCCCTCGATTCCGCAGTCAAGGCTGTATTTTTTTAAGTGGTACTGCATAATTCTCGGCTCGATAAATTTTTCCGCGCTGCCCGTCAGCAAAAAAGCCCCGGGTTCAAGGTCGCCGATAAATCCGGCGCACAGCCTGTAAGCCGAGCTTGTAAGCGGAATCTCCCTTTCCGACGATTCGCTTTTTGGGCTGTCGATGATAACCTTTGTTTTGCCGCCTTCTCCGCTCAGGTTTTTTACCCTTTGCATTGTTCCGCGAACGCGCACGATTCTTTCGTCAAGCGAAACGTCGCACCTTTTAAGCGCGCAGACCTCGCCTATTCTAAGCCCGGTCATCAGCGCGAAAAGCACGCCGAACTTGAAAGAATCCATATCGCGCGTAAGATATTCAACAAAAAGCTTTTGCTCCTCCGCGGTTAAAACGCGGATTTCCCTGCGGCTGTTTTTCGGCAGGTAAACCTCGATTGAGTCCGCGCTTTTGTCAAACCGCGAAACATACCTTAACACCGACCTGAGCACAGCCAAAATATCGCGCACGGTTTTGGGCGAAAGGTTGTTTTCGGAATACAGCCGGTCGGTAAAGCCGACAACGTTTTCCGTTGATATGTACGCCGGCATAATTTCGCCGAAGGCAGGCTTAAGGTATTTCTCAATAATCGAGGAGTACTTTGCCTTGGTGGATTCCTTAAGCTTGTTTTTGCTTACATAAATCCATTCGTCGCAGTATTTGCCGAAAACCTTCGGCGCAGGTGCGGATTTGTCGCTTTGCCCGGTGTACATCAGCATTTTTTTATGCTCAAGCTTTTGGCGCGCCTCCTTGAAGGTCTTGCCGTAGCAGTAGCCGTAAATGATTTTTCCGTTTGGACTAAGCCCTTTTTTGTAGCGCGCTTCCCAGCGGCCGTCCTTGCGTTTATAGATATTTTCACCTTTTTTTGACATAACGTCCTCCTTTTTATGACGGTTGGTTTGACTACTTATTATAATATTATTGTGGTTTTTTACATATAAACAATTAAAGTGTTTAGCAAATTTATAGATTAAAAATAAAAAAATTATAAAAAAATTATTCTTAATTCTATTAAATCAGTTGCAAAATCCTAAAAATTGTGCTATAATGTCTTTCGTATAGTAGTAAACTCTGCGAAGTGTCGATACACAGCAACATACGCAGAGCAAAAAGCTGAAATTCCGTTTCGGGTGCGGCAACAATAACGCATAAGAGGCTGCAGCGGTGAAAAATGAATTTGAAACCATAAGGTACAACGACAACATACCGGCAAAGCTCGAATTTTGCAGCGGCAGGACTGAAACGCAAAACCACTGGCACAACGAGCTTGAACTGATTTATGTGTGCGACGGACAACTTGACGTTTTTGTTTATGAAAAGCGCTTCAAGTTAGAAAAATATAGTGTATTTTTAATAAATGTTCAGGAAGTACATAAAATTATAGGCGAAGCGGAATACTTGTCAATACACATTTCAGATAAGTTTACTGCAGATTTCGGACTATCAGTAGAGGCTTCGGAGTTTGAAATAACCGCCGGAAGCGACGCGGAAAACGAAATCCGCAACCTTATGTGGCAGCTTGAGCGCACTCAAAGCGAAACAAGCTACCCTGAGCTTCTGCAAAGCTCGCTCATTTCAAACATTTTATATATTTTGTTCACAGAGTGCCGCAGCGAAAAACAAACGCGCTCACAACCCGGCGCTCAAATCAGCTCACGCAACGCCAAAATCGCTGTGGATTACATAAACCGGCATTACCGCGAGGAAATAAGCCAAACTGAGGTCGCGAAGCTGGTCGGCGTTCACCCGGCTTATTTTTCGAAATACTTCAAAAACGAGGTGGGCGTTGTGTTTACGGAGTATGTCAGTCAGGTCAGACTGCGGCACGCGCTCGACGCGCTGCTTAATCAAAACCTTTCGGTTGAGCAGTCCGCCAAGGCAGGCGGATTCCCGAGCACGCGCAACTTCATAACCAAGTGCAAGCGCGCCTGCAACCTAACCCCGGCGCAGCTAAAGGCTCAAAAGCAATCACGGTAATACTAATTGAAGGACGCGGCAAGGCCGGCGCCTTGCAAGGACGACAACGCAGTATTGCGGAAAATAGACCGCAAAGATTGGCTACTTTTTATTAGGTATTAGTATAAAACACCGGAAAAGGAGAGGGGGGATATTATGAAGGCAAACAGCGTAACAATTGAATACGACAAAAATCTTCCCGCCCGAATCAGGTTCCGCGACGGACCGTCCGGCAGGTGCAGGGGAGAACCCCACAGGCACAAGGAGCCGGAGCTGATTTATGTTGACAGCGGAAGCCTTACAGTTGAGCTTGCCGGAAAAAGCGTCCGGCTTGAACGCGGCGGCGTTTACGCGGTCAACTCAAACGAGGTTCACAGCCTTTGCGGCAGCGCGGAATATTTAACCGTGCACCTGTCCTACGGCTTTTTAATGCGCTACAATCCATCGCTCGACTATTCGAGCATAGCGTTTGAACGCGGTTCGCGCGAGGAACACGAAACAGCGCTTTTGCTTCAAAAGCTGTTGGCGATTGAACGCGGAGGCGGCAGCTTTTCGCCGCTCAAAGCCTATTCGGTGCTGATGAAGCTTGTGCGCCACCTGCTTTCGCGGTGCGTGGTTCAAAAGCGGTTCAGCCTGTATTCAGGCGGCAAAACCCCGGCGGCGGACGCCGAAGCGGTGCGCAGCTACATCGGCGCGCATTACCGCGAAAAGCTCACGCTCGGCGACATTGCCCGGCTGCTCGGACGCAGGCAGGAAAACATCTCGCCCTATTTTAAGCAGCTCACGGGTGCTTGCTTTAGGGATTACCTGAACGCCGTCAGGGCGCAAAACGCGGTTGATGATTTAACCGCGCTCGACATTTCGGTGCGCGACGCGGCGCTGCGCAACGGCTTCGGCAATATGAACTCCTTTGCCAACGCCTGCAAAAGCATTTACGGCGCAACTCCGCTGCAGCTCAAAAAGCGGCGCAGGGCAGAGCTTTTAAAGCCCGGGCTCGGCAAATCGGCATAAAGCGCCTCAGGTCAAAAGGCGCTATACAAATATTAATGCCAAACGGCGTTAAAGATTATCAAATGCAAGCAAAACGTCTGCATTTGTTTATATAAATAAGTATATATTAAAATAGTATATATATAAGAAACGGAGGTAAAATAATGAACAAAAAAATGAAACGGCTTTCAAAGTCAACAATTTCAGTGTTGCTGGCTTTGCTGATGATTGTTTCAACAGTCACAGTCGGAATCATCGCGACCAACGCGGCTTATGTTGACAA
>ONLA01000015.1 GCA_900318495.1 uncultured Eubacteriales bacterium | reverse complement strand
GGTAAGGCTGACGCCTTGCCGAGATTTTTTGGGCAAGCTGACGGAATAATATTCAAGCAAGCCGTGCGCCTTGAATTGTGCGGTGTTGCCTTAATTATTTATCAGTTTCCGTCTACGTCGGTAAAGTCGGCGTCATAAACATTGCCTTCGCCGCCGTTGTTCTGCTGAGCGCCGGCTCCGGGGTTAGCGCCCGGGTCGGGAGCTCCCTGCTGGGGGTTGCCCTGCGGAGCAGCCTGCTGATAGAGCTTTGCGGATACATCGTAAAGGCTCTTCTGCAAGTCGTCCTTCGCGGCGTTCATAAGGCTTACGTCGTTCTTTGAAATAGCGTCTTTAAGAGCGGAAACCTTTGTGTTGATTGTATTTTTGTCATCATCGGCAAGCTTGTCGCCGTTTTCGTTAATGAGCTTTTCAGCCTGATAAGCAAGGTTTTCCGCCTCGTTCTTCGCGTCAACCTCCTCGCGGCGCTTTTTGTCCTCTGCGGCGTACTGCTCGGCGTCCTTAACAGCCTTGTCAATGTCTTCCTTGCTCATATTTGTTGAGGAAGAAATTGTAATCTTCTGTTCCTTGCCTGTGCCGAGATCCTTTGCCGATACGTTAACAATACCGTTAGCGTCAATATCAAAGGTAACCTCGATCTGGGGCACGCCGCGCATCGCGGGAGCGATACCTGTGAGAGCAAAGAGTCCGAGCTGCTTGTTATCGCGCGCGAATTCACGCTCACCCTGGAGCACGTTGATTTCTACCTGAGTCTGATTATCGGCGGCAGTTGAGAAAATCTGGCTCTTCTTTGTGGGGATTGTTGTGTTTCTGTCTATGATTTTGGTCATAATGCCGCCCATTGTTTCAACACCGAGTGAAAGCGGAGTAACGTCGAGAAGGAGGAGACCGTCAACCTCGCCGCCGAGAACACCTGCCTGGATTGAAGCGCCGATTGCGACACATTCGTCGGGGTTAATACCCTTGAACGGCTCTTTGCCGATGAGCTTCTGAACAGCTTCCTGAACAGCCGGAATTCTTGAAGAACCGCCTACCATAAGCACCTTGTCAATCTGACCGATCTGGAGGCCGGAGTCCGAAAGAGCGGAACGAACGGGACCCATCGTAGCTTCTACAAGGTCTGAAGTGAGCTCGTTGAACTTTGCTCTTGTGAGTGTAAGGTCAAGGTGCTTTGGACCTGTCTGGTCTGCTGTGATAAACGGAAGGTTGATTGAAGATGTTGTCACGCCCGAAAGCTCAATCTTTGCCTTCTCGGCAGCCTCTTTAAGACGCTGCATAGCCATTTTGTCGCTTGAAAGGTCAATGCCTGTTTCTGTCCTGAAGGATGAAACCATCCAGTCGATAATACGCTTGTCAAAGTCATCGCCGCCGAGACGGTTGTTACCTGCTGTAGCGAGAACCTCCTGAACGCCGTCGCCCATTTCGATAATACTTACGTCGAAGGTGCCGCCGCCGAGGTCATAAACCATAACCTTCTGGTCGTTTTCCTTGTCTACGCCGTAGGAAAGAGCAGCCGCTGTAGGCTCGTTGATGATTCTCTTAACGTCAAGACCGGCGATTTTGCCCGCGTCCTTGGTAGCCTGGCGCTGCGCGTCCGTAAAGTAAGCGGGAACCGTGATAACAGCCTGTGTTACCGTTTCGCCGAGGTAAGCCTCAGCGTCGGCTTTAAGCTTCTGAAGAATCATTGCGGAAATTTCCTGGGGAGTGTAGCTTTTGCCGTCGATTGTTACCTTGTAAGCGGAGCCCATTTCTCTTTTGATTGAAGAAACAGTGCGGTCGGGGTTGGTAATAGCCTGACGCTTCGCTACCTGACCTACCATTCTTTCGCCGTCCTTCGAGAAAGCCACAACGGAAGGTGTGGTTCTTGAGCCCTCGGCGTTAGCGATAACAACGGGCTCGCCGCCTTCGATAACCGCTACGCATGAGTTTGTTGTACCTAAATCTATACCGATTGTTTTAGCCATAATTTATTCCTCCGTAAATTTATTAGTTTATATATTTTAATGTGTTGATGACTTAATTAACTACCTGAACCATCGCGTGGCGGATAATTTTGTCTCCGATTTTGTATCCCGTCTGGAACACGTTCGCGATTTGGTTGGATTTGTATTCATCGCTGTCTACCATTGAAACAGCGTTGTGCAAATTGGGGTCGAATTCGTCGCCCGGCTTGCCGTAGCTTTCAATTTTAAGCTTTTCAAAGCTTTTTTCGAGCTGGTTTGAAATAAGCTCGATTCCCTTAATTATCTCGGGGTCGCTGTCTTTCAGGTTTTCAAGCGCCATCCTTACGCTGTCCGCTACAGGCAAAAGCTCGGTTACCGCCTTCGCGGTAGCGTCGTCATAAATCGACAGCTTTTCATTGGCGGTGCGTTTGCGGTAGTTTTCGTATTCCGCCGCAAGGCGCATATATTTGTCCTTGCCTGCCGCAACCTCGTCCTCAAGCGATTTTATTTTTTCCTGTGCCTTGTCCTGTTCGGCTTCGGGCTTTTCTTCCTCCGCGGCTTCGGTTGTTTCCTCGGCCGCCTTGGTCTGCTCCGCCTTTTCCTTTTCCTTTTTTCTGGACACTTTATATCCTCCTTTGGATTAAAGCAAATAAACTGCCTTAATATTCAATTATTTCATTTAACAGCTCGCTTACACATCCGCTTAAGCAGTCTGTAACCGAAAGCATTCTCGCGTAATCCATTCTAAGCGGACCGATTGCCGCCAGTACTCCCGAAGGGTTGCCCTCTATTTGGTACCGCGAGGAAACCACCGAGCTGTAAGCAAGCTCAACGCGGCTGTTTTCCTTGCCGATTGTGACCGCCGTATTCTGCGGAAGCCGCTTTAGCGCAGCGGCCAAATCATGATTATTCTGCAAAAATTCCAGAATACTGTCCGCCCTTGCGTCGCCTATCAGTCTGCCCAATCCGCTGTGATAAACGCTGACCTCGCGCGCAAGCTCGGACGCGTCCTTGACAGCCATAAGCGCAGAAGGCATAAGCAGCGAAAGCTCTCCGAAGCCTGCCGCCGCGGTTTGAATAAACGGGCGGTTGATTGAGCTCAGTCTTACGCCGGCAAAAACATCGTTTAACGCCTTGTCAAAGACCCCGAGGATTTCCGGCGTAATCAAAAACTCGCATCTGAAAAGCTTGGTCTTTATAATACCGTTTGAAACAATCACAACCGCCATTGCGGCGTGCGCGCCGGTTGGCACAAAGCTTATTTTCCGGATTCGGCTTTCATCGCCGGTGGGCGTTGTTGAAAACGCTATGCAGCCGGTTAGCTGCGACAACATATTTGCCGCGTTTTGCAGCAGAGCCTCGGGCGAATCGGCGTTTTGCGAAAGGGTGTCGATAATGTACTCCCTGCCGCTTTCCGAAACCGGCTTTACCTCAAGCACGTTGTCAACATAATAACGGTAGCCGCGCTGGGTCGGAATTCTTCCTGCCGAGGTGTGCGGCTGAACAATGTAACCGCGCTCGGTTAAATCCGCCATGTCGTTTCGAACAGTTGCCGACGAAACCTTTAAGCCTGCCTCGTTAATCAGCGTTTTTGAACCCACAGGCTCGCCTGTGCTGATGTAGCTTTCCACGATTGCGGAAAGTATGCGTTTTTTTCTTGCAGCCGGTTCCATACCATCACCTCTCTGTTTTGAGGTTTAGCACTCTCGGTGTTAGAGTGCTAACTGCTTTATCAATAATATAACCCCAAAGTCAGTAAAAGTCAAGAGCTTTCTTAAAAATATTTTCCAATTCACAAAAATTTCAATATTCCGTCACTTTTTTCTTGACTTTACTCGCCTGTAAAGTTATATTATAATAATGAAACCAAGCTAAAACAAACGGAAGTGATTGCGTGCAGGAGTTTTTTCAGAACGGAGCTGTGTTTTTGTGGGCGGCTCTGGCGGTGCTTACCTTTATAATCGGGCGCAAACAGGGCGCGGTGGGTTACCTGCTGTCGGTGTTTTTCATATTTATGGCGGTTTGGTACGGCTTGCGCACGTTCGGAGGACTTCCGGTTTTTGACGGCGCGATGAGCTATGTTTTCCGCGGAATTCTGCTTGTATTCCTGATTGTAATAATCGCCGTGTGGTACAGAGGACGCAAAAAGCAGGCGGAGCTTGACGCCGCTTTAAAGGCTCACGCCGAAAACTGCGGCTGCAAAGACTGCCGCGACAGACGCGCATAAACTGCATATAGATTAGTATATACCGGTAAACACTATATATTGTTACGTGAAATTTTGCTTATAAAAATTTTTGCTTTTTTTGAAAAAAAGCTTGATTTTCAGCCGTTTTTATGCTAATATATTATCCATATGACTGATATTTTAAGGAGGTGGGACAATGCCCAACATTAAATCTGCGAAGAAGCGCGTTAAGGTTATCGCTACAAAAACAGCCCGCAACAAGGCCGCTAAGTCAGCTCTTAAGACCGCCATCAAAAAAGCTTACTATGCTGTAGACACCAACGCTGACAACAAAACAGAGGCAGTTCGTCTTGCTATCAAGAAGATCGACCAGGCAACAGCAAAGGGTATTCTTCATAAGAATACGGCAGCAAGAAGCAAGTCTTCTCTTGCAAAGCGTCTTAACGCTTCAGCGTAATCCGTTCACGAAAATATGTATAACCTTAAAAGCAGAGTTTTCTCTGCTTTTTTTGTTTTTCTATTGCGTTTTCTATTGACTTTTGGGCAAAATATGTATAGAATATATATGTAGTAGCATATTTTCGGCTAAAATTATTATATTATATTTGGAGGAAGTCGTATGAAAAACAAAAAGTTCTTTTGGATTATCGGTATAATTTCAATGGTTGCTGCAATTTCGGCAGCTGTAACAGCGTTTTTGTTTGTAAAGGATAAGCAAAAAAAGGATGACGAGGAGCTTATGGAGTACCTCGACAGCGCAATTGAGTAATTTATAAACGCGTTAAAAGGAACGAGTTATTCGTTCCTTATTTTTTAGGTCGATACCGCATAATACACGTGTGCGGATTTTGAGGTATGATATGGTTGAATATGAGCTTAACCGCCTGCTGGCGGACGCAAAAAAAGACGCGCGTCTTAAAGCGCGGCTGATTGAAACAAAGAGCAGCGAAAATCCTGTTGACGATTTTTGCGCGCTGTGCCAAAGCCTGGGCTATAACATAACAGCCGGCGAGCTTTTCACCGTTGGTATGACCGCAAACGACGCAAAGCTGAGAAGCGTAAACGGAGGCGGAGTTAACGGAATTGACGGCTGGGACGACGCATACGAACAGTTTTTTCTGACTCTGGAGTGGACAACATGAAGAATGTTTACCCTTCATATTACGGTAAATTCAAGTGTATAGCCAATTTGTGCAAGGACAGCTGCTGCAAGGACTGGGACGTTGTTGTGGACAGCGAGGCAGAGGAATTTTACAACACGGTAAACAACAGCCTCGGAGAAAAAATCCGCAGGCTTACCGTTACGGACGGCGACGGCGACAGGATTTTTGTATCAAAGGACGGACATTGCCCGTTTTGGAACAGCGATATGCTGTGCGACATTTACATAGGCTTGGGCGAGGAGCACCTTTGCAAAACCTGCTCCTCCTTTCCCAGAATAACCGCCGGATTTTCGGATTTTGAAGAGCATTTTTTGAGCTTTGCCTGTCCCGAGGCAGCGCGGCTGATTTTGGCTGAGGAAAACGCGTATGAAGCCTTTGAAACCGCCGAATACAAACCCGATTCACAGGATTACGACACAAATCTTATGAAAATTCTGTTACAGGCACGCGCCGAAAACGCAAGGCTTCTGAAAAACCGTTCGGAAACTATGGCTCAAAGGCTCGCCGATTGTTTGGTCTATAATGCAAGGCTGCAAAGCGTGTTAAACGGAGACGAGCCTGAAACAGAAATACGCGGTACAAGCAATAAAAGTCCGCGGTTTATTTTTGCTTTTTTTAAAACGCTTGACTATATGCACGGCAATGTTCCGCAAATTATAAAGGACGCGGAATCCGCAGCTGACAAAAACATTACATACGCTTATGACGACGCTTTTGAAAAGCTTGCGCTTTATAATCTTTACCGTTATTACCTCAACTCGGTTGACAGTATGGATGTGATGAACACGGTAAAAAGGATAGTGTGCGAGTTTATCATACTTAATTATGCCCTTGCGGCAAATCCGCGGCTTGATTTGGCTGACGCTATGCAAAAATATTCAAAGGAAATTGAACATTCATATGAAAACAGCGAAGAAATTGAGTTTGAGTTTATGACAAACCCGGATTTTTCGGCGGAAAACCTTTTAGGTCTTTTGGAATAATTAATTACAGTTACCTCAGCCATAATACACGAAACTGCAAAATATGTAAAATATCAACATTTTTTACTTTGTTAAATTTTTATTTATTGGTAAAACCTATTGCAATATTTTAAAAGCTATGCTATAATTTTTTTATGGAAAAATAATCCATAAACGGACAGGCAGTCCGTAAAAAAGAAGGAGGAACTTTTATGAATTCAATCAAAAAGTACATCGCTGAGTTTATCGGCACCGCTGTTCTGGTTATTTTAGGCTGCGGTACCGCAATGCTCGTAGGCTGTGACGCTAAAAACGGCGGCGGATACATTCTTACCGCGCTTGCGTTCGGTCTTGTAATTGTAGCTATGGCTTACAGCATCGGCAACATCTCGGGATGTCACATCAACCCTGCCGTTTCGCTCGGCGTTCTCATCTCAGGCGGTATGAGCGCGGCGGATTTTATTGGCTACATTATTTCGCAGTGCCTCGGCGCTTTTGCGGGCGCCGGTGTTTTGGCTGCTATCTTCGGACTCGGCGGCGTAAAGGATCAGACAGGCGGCTTTGGCTCAAACGGTCTTGACGGTGTTAACGGTAACCCCGTTGCAGGACTTTTGGTTGAGGCTGTGCTCACCTGCGTCTTTGTTCTTGCTATTCTCGGCGTTACATCAAAGAAAGCCAACCACGGTTCTTTCGCAGGCATCGTAATCGGTCTTACACTTACACTTGTACATATCCTCGGAATCGGCCTTACAGGCACATCCGTTAACCCCGCAAGAAGCTTCGGCCCCGCGCTCGTTGCAGCGTTCAACGGCAACAGCGCCGCTCTCGGTTCACTGTGGGTGTTCATCGTAGGTCCCCTTGTAGGCGCAGCAATTGCCGCTGTTATCTACAAGCTCCTTGAAAAAGACGCTTAATTGTCAGCATAAATTCAGGGCGGTTTTGCGACCGCCCTTTTTGTTATAATTTGGCTTTGATTAAGCCGTAAAGATACTTAACAAAATTATTGCCGGCAACTCCGTTTTGCCGGTAACCGCCTTTTTTCAGCACCTGGTTAACCGCGTTTTCGGTACCGTCGCCGAAAATGTTGTTTTGATCCATACCCTGAGTTGTAATTTTGAGCTGTTTAGAAATCATCAACAGCTCTTTAAGAGCGAATACACCTGTGCTTTTGTCGCCCTTGGTGTAACCGGAGGTATCGAGCACCCTTGCGCCGGACTTTTTCCAGTTGTTATAACCGCCGTTTTTAATTATTGAGGGGTAATCCTTGTACGCCTTGTCCTTGTCGATAACACCTACGCCGGGGATTGTGTTGCCGTCGATATAATTAACCTCGCCTCCGTACTGCCACATTCCGTAGCTGCCCTTATAACCGCACGACGAGCTCCACTGCGCAACCCAAATATCGTAGCTTGTGAGCAGGCTTTTGTCGTTAAGCTGATTGTTGAGCCAGCTTAGCGAGGAGTACAGCATAGGATAATATCCCATCTTTTTTATTTCAGACAAAAACGTTTTGCAAATTGCCACCAGAGTTTTATCGCCCGGCATTCCGTTTCGTGCCTTGTAGCCGTCGCCGTCCTCCATATCAAAAGCAACCGGCATAGTCGGCTTTTTATTTTTCAGCAGTCTTGCGACGTGACGCGCCTCGCTTTTTGCCTCGTCTGTATTGAGCGCGTAGGAATACAGGTACGCGCCCCACGGAACCCCGGCGGCCTCACATTTTTTAACATTGTTCTCAAACTGAGAATCGTCCTGGGAAGCGATGTCCGAACCGTATCCGCAGCGAATCATAACAAAGTCATAACCCGCGCTTTTGATTTTATCTATGCTGACATTGCCGTTGGCTGATGAAATGTCAACACCCTTTTTACCGTTAATATTCACTTTGTTCCAACTTTCACGTTAGTTTTCACAGTCGCGGCTGTATTACAGAATATGCAAAAAACTTTGATTTGACACAAGTCTTCAGGCAACACCGCACAATTCAAGGCGCACGGCTTGCTTGAATATTATTCCGTCAGCTTGCCCAAAAAATCTCGGCAAGGCTTTATTTTTCGGAAAAATTGTGTTATACTAATTGGTAACCATAAATATAAACGGAGTTGAAGTTATGAATACAGAAATATATAACAGCGCGCGCCGCGCGGCAGACGAGCTTTGCGTCGCGGCAAACCTTAAGCCGGGCGATATTTTTGTTGTAGGATGTTCCTCAAGCGAGGTTGCCGGCGGAGTTATTGGCAAGGCTTCGAGCCTTGAAGCCGCCGAAGCTGTTTTTAAAGGAATTTACGATTCGCTCAACAGCTTTGGCGTGTTCCTCGCGGCTCAGTGCTGCGAACACCTTAACCGCGCAATCATTATTGAAAAGGAAGCCGTTCCCAACGCCGAAACGGTTTGTGTTATGCCTCAGCCCAAGGCAGGCGGTTCGTTTGCCACAACCGCTTATCTTACATTTAAAAACCCGGTCGCGGTTGAAGAAATAAAGGCTGACGCGGGACTCGACATAGGCGGAACGTTAATCGGAATGCACCTTAAACGCGTTGCCGTGCCGGTAAGGCTGAGCATTGACAGCATAGGCAAGGCGAGAATCATCGCGGCAAGAACCAGACCGAAGTATATAGGCGGAGAACGCGCGGTTTATCCCGAAAACCAATAATTTATACACAAACAAACAGCAGCCGGTTATATTATACAGCCGGCTGCTTTACTATACAAATTTATTACCACGGTTTTACCGTGCCTGTCAGTTCGGTTACGCTCTTGATTCCGTTTTCATCGAGGAAGCTGTTCAGTCCGCGGATGATTTTAACGGGGGCGTAGGGATCGGTGAACAGTACCGTTCCGATTTGAAGCGCTGTTGCTCCGGCAATAAGCATTTCAACCGCGTCTTGCCATGTTGTGATTCCGCCCATACCGATAATCGGAATTTTAACGGCGTTGGCAACCTGCCAAACCATTCTTACTGCCACCGGAAAAACCGCGGCTCCGCTGAGTCCGCCTGTGTTGTTGCGGATTATCGGGCGCCGGCTGTTGATGTCTATGCGCATACCGGTCAGGGTATTTATCATTGAAATCGCGTCAGCTCCCGCAGCCTCCGCGGATTTGGCAATTAAGGCAATGTCGGTAACATTCGGACTGAGCTTAATAACAAGCGGCTTTGTGCAGTGTTTGCGAACCTCGCTTGTAATTTGTTCTACACTTTCGCAGCTTGTTCCAAACTGAACGCCGCCGTTTTTTACGTTAGGACAGGAAATATTAAGCTCAATCATATCAACATCGGTTTCGCTGAGCTTTTCAGCCATCATACAGTATTCTTCAATGGTGTTGCCTGCCGTGTTTGCGATAATAACGGTGTTTTGCTGCTTTAACCAAGGCAAATCTTCCTTAATAAACACGTCAACACCCGGATTTTGCAAGCCTACCGCGTTCAAAATTCCCGAGGGTGTCTCGGCGATACGCGGAGGAGGATTACCGTCGCGGCGTGTCGGTGTTATACCCTTGCAGGATATTCCGCCGAGCTTTTCAAGCGGATAAAACTCATTGTATTCTCTGCCGAAGCCGAAGGTTCCCGAAGCGGCTATAAGCGGATTGTTAAAGCTTACGCCGGCAACATTTACAGATAAATCAGCCATTAAAATACTACCTCCTCTGCATTGAACACAGGGCCGTTTTTGCAGACGTGCTGCATAATTTCTTCGCCGTTTTTTCTGACCTTAACGGCGCACACAAGGCACGCGCCGACACCGCAGCCCATTCTCTCCTCAAGCGAAATCTGACAGGGCTTGTCCGCTTCCGCGCAAACCCGGGCAATGGCTTTAAGCATAGGAACCGGGCCGCAGGCGCAAACTTCATCGACTTCATCAATTTTCTGTTGTAAAAGGTCGGTTACAAAGCCCTTTTCACCGGCAGTTCCGTCGTCCGTGCAAAGCATAAGCTCGGCGCCTGCCGCTTTAAAGTCCTCCTGCAAAATCACAAAGGCCTCGTTGCGAAAGCCTGTAATAACAAGGGGCTTTTCGCACTGTTTGGCTGTGTAAAGCATTGGGGGCACGCCGATTCCTCCGCCGATTAGGCAGTAACGCTTTCCGCTTTCAATATTAAATCCGCGGCCGAGCGGATAAAGCACATCAACATCCTGACCTGCCTTCATCAGAGACATAATTTGTGTTCCTTCGCCCTTTACCTGATACACAAGCCTGAGCGTTCCTTCGGAAGCGTCGCAAACCGAAATCGGGCGGCGCAAAGTCTTTCCCGGTACATAAACATGGGCAAACTGTCCGCACTGAATTTTTAAATCCGGATCGGTACACTTCAGCCGCATATCAAAGATTCCGTCGGCGATTTTTTCGTTTGAAAGCAGTTCAAGCTGCCTTACATCGTATTTCATAAAATCATCCTTTAACTGTATTTAAGTAAAAATGTAACCAGTCTGCGTTCTTCAAACGCAAACAGCGAGCATTTGTCACCGAGCTTCGGCGAATTTTTATTGCGCCCGTTGGCTTCCTTTATCCACTCGTAGCCCTCGCTGCCGGCAATCTTTGACTTTGTTTCCGAAAAATCCATATTGGCGTTAAGCAAAAAGTCAAAATATTTTTCACCCTTTGAGGCAGCCGCGGCAAGCCCCGATACAACATCCTCGGGATTGTTAAAATCCGAAAGCACAGGGCAGTTCAGCCTGAAATAATTGTAATCGGTGCTTTTGCACTCCGGGATAAATTCATTGTAAAAATCGCCGCCGTTAAGCTCTTCGCCGTAAAGCGGACTTATTTCATGGTCGCGCGCAATCTCTTTGGTTGTAAGGTTTAAGTAATAGTATCTGCGCGAATAAACATCGGCAAATTCTCCGCTTGTATCGTCGTTCCAGGTTACATCGGTGTGATACCAGTTGCCGGCAAGCTGCACGCAGTTCCAAATGTGCGCTTCGCGTTCAATTTTACCGGTATTCTCGTTTTTCTCGCTTGCATATCCTTCAATCAGCGAACATTCAACACCCAAACGCCTGCACAGCAGACTAAACGCGCGCGCGTATCCCTCGCACACCGCCTTGCCTTCAACAAGAGCGCCGTAAACATCCTGTTCATGACCACGGATTTTTTTCTTTTTGTGAAGCTCCGCCGCGTCTTCGTCAAACTCGCAGTTGTCAACAATATAATCATTGATATAAAGCTCCATCGCATAGGTGCTGGTACCGGGATCCTTCGGAGCGCCGTCAACCGCCTTTTTTATGGCGTTGTCAAGCTTCTTTTTTTGTTCGGCAAGCTCGTCGCCGCTCGCCTTGAATTCAAGCTCAATTGTAACCTTGTCGTCCTTGTCCACGTAATTATACGGAGCGTCATCCTTAATCCAGAACACGTACGGATTGTCGTTTTTGTAAAATTCAAGGATGTAGCCGAAATTATCGAACGCCGAACCGTTTTTTATGTCAAACGATTCGCTTTCAAGACTTCTGGCGGCAATGTCAATCGCGGCGTAAGCGTCCTGTTCGTCAGAGGTTTTCAGACAGGCGTAGCCTTTGCCTTTATAAGTTTTTTTAAGCTTGTCGCGCTGAACCCTTTCGGTATAGGCGCGGCTTTGACTGTTTTGGGCTTTTAATTCCGATATAAAATCACAGCCGCACAAGCCTGCCGCAAGAAGCAGGGCGATGCCCGTAATTATCCACTTTTTCACGACATTCGCCTCCTATCCGAAATATATGGATTGTTTTGTTATTTTATAACGCCGCTTATGTTATTTTTGATTCTTACAACGTCAGCCTTATAACAGCTTCCTGCCGCTTCTCCGTTAAGCACAGCAATATAATATTCGTTGCCGGCGGGATAAAACTCGGCTGTGTCGGCGGAATCATCATCATAGGTGTAGGTTACGGTAATCTCGGGCGATCCGCTGTAGCTCTTTGACTTTACATCCGCAAGCTTAATCAGCGAAAGGTCATCGTAATATGTTGTGAATTTTCCGAGGTCAACTTCCTTGCCGTCATATTTTACGGTTGTAGTAGTTGTTGTGGTTTCTTCGCCCTCGTCGTCGGTCTTGGTTGAGGTTTCGGTGTTAAGCACAAAATCAAAGGTTTTGTCAGTCTTTACCGATACTCCCGTCAAAGAGCTCATTTTAGGATTGATTACATAATCCGAAACAAGCTTTTCATAAGAGGTATCTGTCCAAGCAACCTTATCCGCCGAAATTTTATAGACGATAGTTCCTCCGTCTTTCATAATATAAACTTTTCCGTCGCTGCCGGGCTTTGCGCCGATGAGCTTAATTGTTTCGTCAGGGTAAACCGCCGTGATTTTCGCGTGCGGATCAGACAGTCCGAGCTTTTTAAGCTGGTCTGACGACGGATTTACCAACTCAACGCTGTCGGCGTACAAGCCGCGGATTCCGCCGCTGATTATACTGCTTTCGCTTTCATTGGCGTAGCCCTTTGACGGCGAGGTTATAAGGAACGAAGCGGAGTTTTTGTCGCTTTTGTTGGGCTCAAGCACAATTTCACCGCTGAAACCGCTGCCGGAAATTGTTATTGAGCTTGCTTCGTTGTTTTCGGTGTTTTCTGCCGCGTCGTTGATGTTAAGATCCATAAAATCATTAACGCCGAGGTCAAACGCGGAAACTGTTTCGGAGTCGCAAAGGTAAATCGTCGGCTCTGTGCCAAACTGCACATAAGTTCCCGCTTCCTGAGGAGCGTCGCTTCCCACGATAAATTTTGCCGTCGTTTTGTCAACATAGGTTACGGTTACGGTCGCGCGCGGCTTGTCAAGTCCGAATTCTGACTTTTTACTTCCGTCAGCCGATACCACCTTGGTGAATTTCAGGTTAGCCGCGGCATTGGCAACCTGATCCGGAATACCGGTCTGCAGCGAGTAATCCTCAAAGCCTTTAAGGGTGTAAACCGTTGCCTCGCCCTTTGGGGTGTTCGCGGAAACGTCAAGCGTTCCCTTTTTGTTTTCAACGTGAATACTCTTTATATCAGCCGGCACGTTATCAATCAAGGTGCCGTAGCTGTTGTTTTTAATTTCGCCGTTCGGTTTGGTTTCAACCACCGCCTGGTGCATTCCTGCCTTGTCGGTGGAATTTTTCATGGCTGCGCCTTCGTCAATTGTTGCGGCTTCGTTGTCGGAGCTGCCCTTCGGAAGGAAAATCAGCAGCACCATCACACCGGCAAGAACAAGCGCGGCAATAATCACGATAATCAGGGTTTTTTTCTTTTTCATTATTTATTCCTCCTGAGAACCCACAGCACAATTCCGAGAACAATTACACCGATTGGTATAATGAGGACAAAAATCACAAACACCACAGCCGTTGAGCTTTGGTCGGTCAGACCGAGCTCCGCCGATTCCATGGTTTTACCCTCGATTACAACAGTTTCGTCGTCCTTATCGGCAATAGAATTGAATATATTCATAATATACGCCGCGTTGTTAAAGCTGTTGTACTGCATAAGCGACTGCAGCAGCATACGGTCCGAACCGAACACAATAAAGCGCGAGGTTGAATCGCCGCTTGCTTTTGTGCCTTCCGCCGCGACAGCGACAGCTTCTCCCTTTACAGCCTTATTATAATCCCAGTCCTCGTCGTGGTCAAGCGGTTCTATACCGGCTCGGTCAGAGGTATTAAGAATAGGCTTCGCTACCGAATTATCCTTGATTTCAACCGCGTGAGCAAAGTTTACAAGCACCGGAATGTTGGGATTTTTAAGGTTTTCAACATACTCCTCGGTATAATCGGAAATAAAGGTGTAGTTATTGGCGCCTGTCTGTAAATGATTGGGATCCGTTTCAAACACAAAGCCCTTGTTTACAGCCATACCCCAGTCGCTTAACAAGGAGTTAAGGTTGGGAGTGTCCACAGGCTCGGAGCTTGCCACATAAATCAGGTTCTTGCCGTACTTTCCGTCGTTTTTAAGCCATTTTGAAAGCTTTTCAACCTGTGATTCATCCAAATCAACCGCAGGAGCAAACAAAAGCGCAAAGTCGGCGTCTTTTTCAAGGTCCTTGGTAATAAGTGAAATTTCGTTAACCTGATAAGCGTTGTCGTTAAGCAAAGCGGTTACTCCGGAATAATCGCCGGGCTGGTTGTCCTTGATTACGTCAACCTTTACCTTGTTCTCGGTTGTAACATACAACGCACCCTTAACCACCGCCTGCTCAATTGTGGTGGAGGTGTACTGATAAATACCCTGCGCGGCGTACTGCTCGTCATAAGTAAAGCAGTCGTCAAGAGAAAGCGCCTTGTATTGTTTTCCGCTTTCAACGATACCGAGGTTTGTTTTTGAGTCCCAGTTTATATTGGGATAATTTTTGGTAAACGCGGGGTCCGTTGAGGTGTCCTTGTAAACCACCTTGAGCTTGCCGTCAGAACCCTTTTCCATTTTTTCAAGCAGATTTTCCGCCTGAACAAAGTATTCGCCGTTTGACTCAAACGCGCTCTTCGTAAAAAGGATATATACCGTTACATCCTTTTTAAGGCTCTTAATGTACTGTGTTGTGTCCTCGGAAAGCGCGTACGCCTGATTTGACGTAAAGTCAATTTTTAAATTCGGGAAACGGTCAACAAGCAATCCCACAACTATGTTTAAAACAATCACCAGCGCAACAACCACGGCGGTTATAGCTGCCGCAATTGAGCCGTGGCGGATTTTTCTTGACTTTAGCAGTTTTTTCGCTCCGCCGGGTTTCTTTTCCTTTTTGTCATTTGTTTCTTTCGCGGTTTCGTTCACATTAGGCTCGCCGGCCGGTACTGTTTCCTCCAAAGGCTGTACAGCCGGGGTTTTTTCTTTATTATCCATGTCTGTACCTCCTTAGCTCCAGCGTCTTTTTTCCAGAATTCTGACGGTGAAGAAAAGGAACAAAGCCGTCACGCTCAGGAAGAACACAACATCCGTAATGCTGAGCACACCATAAGTAAAATTCTGATAATAGTTGATAAAGTTTATTTTCTCCAGCAAATCCGAAATCCATGTAATGGAAATCATACTGATAAAATATGTCATCATATCAATAAGCAGTCCTACCGCCATACCGGTAACCGCCGCCACAATCATACTTTCGGTAAGAGCCGAAATAAACACATTTATCGCGATAAACGCACCGCCCAAAAGCAGAAGTCCCAGGAATGTGCACAGCACCACAGACCACTGAGGCTGGGCGAAGAACGAAATAACCACCGCGTAAAGCAAAAAAATCGAACAGCAGATTGAGTACAGAACAAAAGCTCCCAAAAACTTGCCGATTACAATACCCGTTATACTCGTCGGCGAAGTAAAAAGCGCCTGATCGGTTTTTTGCCGTTTTTCCTCCGAAAAGGTTTTCATAGTAATAATCGGAATAATAAACATAATTATGTAAAACATATTCGCGTAAACATACGAAAGGTTCGCGGAATTTCCGCGGAAGCAGTACAAGTAAAAGAACATTCCCGAAAAGAAGAAGTAAACTCCCATTACAACATAAGCCGTAGCGGAACGGAAGTAAGAGGAAAGCTCCCTTTTAAGAATTGCCGTCATCTGTTTTTCCTCCTTTTTCCCCGGTAAGTCTGAGGAACATTTCCTCCAGAGTTTCATTGCCGGACTGCATTTCAAGAATCGGACAGTCTATCCTGGCCATTGCGTTAAACACATCGCGGCGTATGTCGGAATCCTTTTGGTAATCAACCGAATACTTCGCCGCGCTGCCACTTAAATCACGCAGCTTTTTAACTCCCTTAACGTCAGGAATCTTTTTAAGCTCCGCTATTACAGCGGAAGAAGCTCCCTCGATAATCAGCGAAAGCTTGAGATTATTGGAAAGCGTAGCTGAAAGCTCGTCGGTTTTTGAGTCGGCAACAATTTTGCCCCTTGATATTACAACAATCCTGTCGCAAATTTCCGAAACCTCGGAAAGTACGTGTGATGAAAAAATAACCGTATGCTTTTTACCGAGGCTGCGTATAAGGTTGCGTATCTCGATAATCTGTTTCGGGTCAAGTCCTACCGTGGGCTCGTCAAGGATTAGCACAGGAGGATTTCCGAGCAGCGCCTGAGCAAATCCGACACGCTGCTTGTAGCCCTTTGAAAGGTTTTTGATAATCCTGTCGCCCTTGTCGCCGATATGCACAAGACGCATAACCTCGTCAATATGCTCCTTTTTCGGCAGCTTAACACGCTTTAAATCAAACATAAATTCCAAATATCTGCGAACCGTCATATCAATGTAAAGCGGCGGAATCTCGGGCAAATATCCGATTTTTGTTTTCGCCTGCTTAGGATTGTCCAGAATATCAAATCCGTCAATTGTAACCGTCCCCGAGGTTGAAGAAATATACCCCGTTATTATGTTCATTGTGGTTGATTTTCCGGCTCCGTTTGGTCCGAGAAAGCCGAGAATTTCGCCCGGCTCAACCGAAAAACTGATATTGTCTACGGCTGTAATATTGCCGTAGCGTTTGGTCAGATTTTGTACCTCGACCATATGCTTCACTCCTGTTCTGAAATTTTCACTTTTTCGTAATAACCCAAAATAGATTGTAACATAAAATCTGAAAATTTGGTAGTATATTTTTTAAAATTTCAATTCTTTTTCACATATAAAATGATTATTTGAAGATAATAGTATAAAGGCAATACCTCACACCTGAATTGTGCGGTATTGCCTAAAGACTTTCAAAGGAGATTACTTATGCAATTTATTAGCGCGTTTATTTTCGGAGGACTGATTTGTGCAATCGGTCAAATTCTCATCGACAAAACCTCGCTCACTCCCGCGCGTATTCTTACCGCTTTTGTTGTGTCGGGCGTAATTTTAGGCGCGGTCGGATTATATGAACCAATTTTAAACGCCGGCGGCGAGGGCGCGGCAATACCAATCAGCGGCTTCGGCAACCTTATGGCACACGGTGTGCGCGACGCGCTCAGGCGCGACGGCGCAATCGGGATTCTGACCGGCGGCTTAACAAGCGCGGCGGCGGGAATCTCTGCAGCGATTTTCTTCAGCGTTGTTGCCTCTGTTTTCGGAAAATCAAGAGACAAATAGCTTTACGCAGCACCGTAAACCTGAAGGCAACACCGCACAATTCAAGACGCACGGCTTGCCTGAATTACGCGTTATAGACTTTACAACCGTTCAGTGTTTTGATATTATAACAGCAGGACGGTGAAAGCTATGAAAATCTTCGGTAAAAAGGGAATTGAATGCAGATATCAAAGCAACAAAGCGAAGCTTGCCGGTTTTGAGGGGTATATTTACGGACAAACAAAAGCTCCCGCGGCAGGATTAAAGTACGGCAGCGCCGAAAAAGATATAAGCTCTGTCGGGTGCGGAGTAGCGGCGATATATAATGTGATGAAATTCATCGGCAAGCCGCAAAGCTTTGCCGACGTTGTCAAGGACGCCGAGCTTCTCGGGCTTCCCTTTTTCGGAGGAAGATTCGGAACCAAAACCAAAAAGCTCGGCAGGTATTTCAGGCTTCACAACGTCAATTTTACCGAATACCGGAGCTTTGAGAAGTTCACTAAAGCCCTGCCCGGCAACAAAATTTCCATTATCGTTTCATGGAACGATAAAATTACCGACGGAATTCATTTTTACTGCGTTTATCCCGATGAAGAAGGCGGCTATAAATCAATTAATTACTTCAGCTCAGACCGTCCGTTTGATTTTAACCCCGGCAATTTGCGTAAGGACAGATTTGTTATAGCGTATGGTTTTTGACATATAAAAGTAACCGGCTCATTTCACACGAGCCGGTTAAATTTATTTAGGATATTTCTCATCGTCGCCGCTTTCGTGCCATATTCTTTCAATATCAGCCATAGCTTCATCGTCAATTTCATAATAGCGGAAGTAATATTTTAAATCTTTTTCCGTAACCGGGCGAATTACTCTGCACGGATTCCCGGCGGCCACGCTCCACGAAGGAATATCTCCCGTTACAACCGAGCCTGCTCCAATCACCGTATTATCGCCTATTTTCACACCGGGACAAACAACGCTGTTGCCGCCAATCCACACATTGTTGCCGATTACAACCTCAGCGCCGTATTCATAAAGAGTGTTTCTCAGCGCAGGATGAACCGGATGCCCGGCTGTATATATTGATACATTCGGAGCAAGCAGACAGTTGTCGCCTATTTTTACCTTGCAGACGTCAAGAATAGTGCAGTTGTAATTAGCGAAAAAATCCTTGCCAACCTCTATATTAAATCCGTAGTCGCAATAAAACGGAGGATTAACAAAAGCGTTATCGCTTATTCCGAAAAGCTCCTTAACAACTTCGGAAATACCCTTATAGTCGCTCCTGTCCATTGTGTTCAGCTTTTGAGTAAGAATGCGCGCGGGCTTTTGTTCTTCAAGAATGGAATCGTTGACGCGGTATATCATACCTTTGTCGCGGCGTTTTGAATTATCCATAATTTTCCTCCGTTTTCCCTGACTCAAGAAAGCTTTTTAAATCCGTAATAAGTGATTCGGCGTCTTTTCTGCCGAGCGTATAAACCGCTTTTAGCTTGTCCGGATCCTTTTCTATTCTTCCGATTTCAATCGGCTTTGACGGACGGATAACAAACGCTTTGCCCGACTCCTCAAGCCGTTTAATTTCAGCTGTTTGCGAATTATATGAGTTATGGCGGTTCAAAAGCGTTTTTGAAAATTCCTTATATTTACCGTAACACAGCTTTGTCATAAGCGGAGAAACGGACTTTTTTCTGAAATTTATATCTCTTGTAAGAACCGCAACAAGCTTTTCGCAGCCCTCTCTCCGCAAAAAAGCAAAAGGAATACTGTCCGCTACCGCGCCGTCAAGATACTTCTTTCCGTTTATTTCCACGGGTTTAGCCAAAAACGGCATTGAACCCGACGCCCTAAGAGTGTCCATTTGTCTGAAAACACTGTAAATCCTCTTGTATTCCGCACACCCGGTTTTAATATTGGTAACTACGGCATAAAATGGTGTTTCCGCCGCGTTTTTAATATACTCCTCATCATCAAAAACATCGAGCTCGCGCGGAACCTTCCGGTAGGCGTAATCGGTATTTACAATATTTCCCTCACGGATTAGCGGCAAAAGACCGATATAATCTTTTTCCTTATTAAAACGCATATTATAACGTATAACCCTTCCGTTTTGACGTGACAAAAAGTTAACGCCGAAAATAGCGCCAGCCGAAACTCCGGCAATCTTATCAAAGTTTATATTGTTCTCCATAAAAACATCCAGCACTCCGGCTGTGTACATACCGCGCATTGCGCCGCCTTCAAGAACTAAACCGGTTTTCATAGCAACACCCACCACAATATACAAATTATAAAAATCAAGCCCATGAAATATCACGGGTTAATTTTAATTGATTTTATTACATTGTCAAACAGCTTACGGTTATCCGCGCTAAACTCCCAACGCGACAAATAATGTATAGCGTAAAACTTATTTTTCTGACGAAAAGCCAAAAGCTCGGCATACATATTAATATCAGCGTCATTCGCCTTATATTCAAAGGCTACGCAATAAGCCTTTTTTGAATCGACGGTAAGAGTCTGCTTATTAATAATCCTGAAGTTTATAAGACTTGACTTGGAACACCGCAAGGCTCCCCTGACAATCGCCTTGGAATCGGTTAAATAATTGATAAAGCCCGGGTTAGTCCACGAAACAGAAATTAAGATGTGATTGTCTTTATCAAAAATTCCCCATCTGTTTTCAACAGATGAAAAATATTTTTTCAGTTCATCCGCGGACATCTCGCTAAAGCCTTCGTCATAGCTTAACATAAGCTCGTTATTTATCTTTGCGCTCTTCATAGTATCACCTGCGTATATAAAAATAAAATCCGTTACAAGTATTGGCATCTCCCTATTTTCACACCCCGTCTCCGGAGCACTATCTTCGGCACCACTGAGCTTAACTTCCGTGTTCGGTATGGGAACGGGTGGACCCTCAGCGTCATCAACACCAATTGAATTGTAGCGAGTTTGTGGCTCCCCCAACCGGGCTCGAACCAGTGACATCATGATTAACAGTCCTGCGCTCTCCTTACTGTCACGCTCAGCGCCCGACTGTGTTACCCAGCTGATTGTTGAACAAGTATTTGGCTTGATGAAGTATACTGGTGTTAATGATTTCAAATTCACAAAGACATAGTCTACAGCATCTTCTTTAATACACGAGTATAATCTCGTTTTGCATTAAAGGCTGCCTGAATGTAGACCGTATTGCTTTCATGTTCTACTGTGTAAAACATTAGATAATCCTTATAAATCAAAAACCGATAACCCAAACTGCGAAGAACCCGGTCATTAGGCAATGCACCACTTTCAGGAAAATCCATTAACTGCTCACATTTCTTTTGCATCTCATTTACAAAATTAACAGCGATATCTATGTTTTGGGATACATCAGCAATATTTAAAACAATATCTCTAAAGTCTTGTTTTGCTGTTACGGTAAAAAGGATCCGATAACTCATAAAGCATTCAATTTCTCTCTGAGTGAATCAAACACTTCATTTGCATTCTCTACTCGTCCAAGCTGAATATCGTCAGCAGACTGTGCAAGATGAGAGTAAATAGCAAGCTTCGCTTCCAATTCATTTATATATATTTGTTGTTCTACAAACGCTTCATGACTAATTAAAACTGTATCCTCTTTTCCGTTGACTGTTATTGCTACGGGAGCTTCACGTGATAACTCAGAAATTTTAGCGTAGTTTGTTCTGATATCTTTTGATGGTCTAATTGAAAAAGCACTATTCATAATAAAGCCTCCTTCGACTTGGTAGTATTATTGTATCACAATATTACAACTTTATCAAGTGCTTTTTATTTTTTAAAACAGCTACCACTACAAAGTTTTACGATTGACTAAATCAAACATACCCTCCGCAGCGTTGCAGAGGGTATGTTACAATGCTTGTTATTATGATGCTACTGACTTCGTATCCTTTGCCGACGTATACTTCGCTTAAAAGCTCATCAGCTATCATTCTTTTCCTTTCGAGCGTTGCTTTATCAAACTCATCTGCCCATTATCTAAACTCATCATAGCGGAAGGAGCAAAGTGTATGGATAACATCCAAACTATATATTTTTCAATTGAAATATGGGGTGCTTTGTTCAGCCTTATATCCGCTTTGACAATATTGCTTACACGGCACTTCGACAAATCCGGTTCGCGCAAGCTTATGCTTACCATGCTATGCTCGGCGGCTTTGATGATATGTGACGCGGTTTCTGTTTTTTTCGCAGAGCTCCGGTAGAAAACGCGGCTTTAATTGTAAGATGTTCAACATTTGCCGTGAATTTTTTCAGCATTCTGATGATTCCGCTCTCGGCACAGTATGTTTCTCAAATAATCTACAAACGTTCCGGCGGTTTCAGGCTTTATTGGGAGCTTATAGAATGGGGAATATTTGCCGTCGGCGCGGCTGTACTGATTATCAATCATTTTTGTCCGTTTATCTACTACATAGACGGCATGGGAAGATATATACAAATGCCGTTCTTCTTCTGGGTACTGAGTTTTATCGGCTTTACCGGAATTTTAACAACTTTGGCGGTAGCGCTTGCGTACAGCAAATATATGCTCGCAATTGAAAGAGCTGCAGTTGTATCATTTTTGACACTGCCGCTAACCGGTATCGTAATCAAGCTGTTTAAACCCGAGACTCCCTTTATAACATTCGCAATTGTTATCTCGGTTATCATATTGTTTGTATCCTATGAGGCAAGCTACGTTCAATTCCTTGTAGAAAAAGAAAAGAAACTCAGCGAGGAAAAGCTAAAGCTTGTCAATCAGCAGATGAAACCGCATTTTATCTTCAACACGCTTACGCTCATAAGGTATCAGTGCCTTACGGAGCCAAAAAAAGCGGCTGAAACAGTTTCCGAGTTCTCGGGATACCTCAGAAGTATAACCGATTATCTGACCGAGGAGGATTGTATTTCGGTTGAGGCGGAGCTTGATATCGTAAAAAATTATTTGCAAATTCAGTCAAAGCGCTTCGGCGGGAACATAAAGTCAGAATACGACATTCAAGAAACAGACTTTGACGTTCCGGCGTTTTCTGTGCAGACTTTGGTAGAAAACGCCGTTCAGCACGGCTTCAAAAGCGGTCAAAGGGCTAACGGAATAATCAAAATATCCACCGAAAAGGACGGCAATAACCGCTTGGTTACCGTTGAGGATAACGGCGAGGGGTTTGATACTAACAAGCTAAAAAATAAGGATAAAGGCTTTGTTGGTATCGCGAACACAAGAAACAGGGTAAAAATTATGTGCAAGGGCGAGCTCAAACTTGAAAGCGAGCCCGGAAAAGGCACAAAGGCAGTCATAGTAATACCGGAATAATACGGAGTTGGTGAATATGAATATACTTATAGCAGACGACGAAATGAGTATGCGCTACGATTTGAAATTTGCGGTAGAAAGAGTAGCTCAGGTTGATGATAACGTATTCTTTTTTGCCCGGGACTACGACAGCGCCGTCGAGCAGATAAAAAACAACAAAATTAACGTCGCGTTTCTCGATATTAATATGCCCGGCAAAACCGGGCTGGAGCTCGCGCAAACGATTAAAGGCTATGATTCCGATATCAATATAATCATGGTAACGGCGCACAGGGAATACGCCCTTGACGCACTGCGGCTTTATGTCAGCGCGTATCTTTTAAAGCCGGTTGACGATAACGAGCTCAGAGAGGCTCTCGCAAATCTCCGCAAGCCTGTCGGCAATACGCAAAGCGGTACAAAAAAGGTTGTCGTGCAGTGCTTTGGCAATTTTGAAGTGTTGGTAAACGATAAGGCGATTAAATTTTCACGCCAAAAGGCTAAGGAGCTGTTCGCGTACCTCGTCTGCCTAAAGGGAACATCGGCAACAAGAGGGGAGATATGTGCCAATCTTTTTGAAGAAATCAACGGGAACAAGAGCTTTGAGCATCTTAAAAAAGCCGTTCAGTCTCTCAAAAAAGACCTCTCCAAATATAACGTCGGGGACGTACTTGTGCACAGACGCAACGCGTATTCTGTCAACACAAATCTAATCAGCTGCAACTACTACGATTATTTGGACAGAAAGCCCGGCTCGCAAAAGCTGTACAGAGGAGAATTTATCAGACAGTACAGCTGGGCGGAGGTTTATGTATATCATCTTGAAAATTACTAAAAAAGATTAAAACCAAAGAATTTCAAATTTAAAAAACATATCAATTTGTCCCCCAACTGTCCCCTTGCGTGTGTTATTATAATAATGAAATCATTTATTTCAGTAAATATAGGCAATATCGCACAATTAAGGTGTGCGGATTGCCTATACAATAAACGGAGGTATTTTTATGAAAAAACTACTTATGGCGATTACATCGGCGTTGCTTTGTATGACAATGCTGG
>ONLA01000017.1 GCA_900318495.1 uncultured Eubacteriales bacterium | reverse complement strand
ACTAATTCCTGATAGAAAGTAGACTTATATTTTGCGAGGATATTTTTCGCAAGACAAGGCGAAGGACGCGGCAAGGCCGGCGCCTTGCAAGGACGACAATGCAGTATTGCGGAAAATAGACCGCAAAGATTGGCTACTTTTTATTAGGTATTAGTATAAATATTTGCAAAAAAGCTGTTGTAATTTAAAATCAAATTTGCTATAATATGTTATGTATGAAATTATAATGTGACACTATGTGTTTCAGGTATATAGCAATGGAGGAATCTGTATGAGTATTGAAAAAATCAATGCCGCGAAAGCCGAAATAGCTTCCACCTCCGCCTACAAAACCATCACCGGTTTTTTTGACGCGGACAGCTTTTGCGAAATTGACGCCTTTGCCAAGTCGGGCGAGGGCTTTGCCGAGGTTGTGGCAGGCTTCGGCACTGTAGAGGGTATGCCTGTGTACGCGTTCGCCCAGAACAGCGACATCAGCGGCGGCGCCTTAAGCAAGGCGCAAACCGCAAAGTTAAAAAAATTATACGGTCTCGCGCTTAAAACCGGCGCGCCCGTTGTCGGCTTTTACGACAGCGTGGGCGGCAGACTCAGCCAGGGCTCCGAGCTTCTCGGCGGCTGCGGCGAGGTTTTAAAGCTTGCTTCAAAGGTTTCGGGTGTTGTACCGCAGATTTCCGTAGTGCTCGGCACCTGCCTCGGCACAAACGCGCTTAACGCCGCAAGCGCGGATTTTGTAATAATGACAAACGATGCGAAGCTTTCGCTTGACGTAACAGGCGATGACGCTTCGGCTGAATATAACGCAAAGCACGGCAACGCTTCAATTGTTGCCGAAAACGCGGAACAGGCTGTTGCAAAGGCAAAGGAGCTTTTGCTTTACCTTCCGTCAAACAACCTTACGGCGGCTCCTCAGGCTTTTGACGAACAGCCGGACGGAGAAAATACAAACTGCATTGTCAGCAAGCTTGTTGACGGCGGTTCAAAGCTCAGGCTCGGCGACGACTTCGGCGATAACGCGCGCACACGCCTTGCGCGTATCGGCGGTCAGGTAGTAGGCGTTGTCCGCACAACGGGCGGCAGGCTCGACTGCAAGTCCGCAAACAAGGCTGCAAAATTTGTACGCTTTTGCGACGCGTTCTCAATTCCGGTGATCACCTTTGCCGACTGCACAGGCTTTGACTGCCTGAAGTCAGCCGCAAAGCTCACAGCCGCTTACGCCGAGGCGACAACGGTTAAAATCGCCGTTGTTGTGGGCAAAACAATCGGCTCGGCTTACATCGCTCTCGCAGGTACAGGCGCCAACGCCGACGTGGTTTACGCGCTTCCCGAAGCGGTAATTTCGCCGGTAAACGTTGAAGCCGCCGCGTTTATAATGGCTGAGGACAAGATGAATGTCCCCGTGTCCGAGCAAAAGGCGGCTGCCGAAAAGTTTGCCGAAGAAAACCTTTCGGCTTTCAACGCGGCTCAGAACGGCTATGTTGACGGAATCGTTGAGTTCGGCGAGCTGAGAAACACCTTGATTTCCGCTCTCGATATGCTTTCGGGCAAGCGTGTTCCGACAGTAGCCAAGAAGCACAGCACAATTTAATTCTGTATTAGAATATTACTTTTTGATATAAAGGGGACTTAATAATGAAAAATTTAAGAATCACAGTAAACGGCACCGCATACGACGTTCAGGTTGAAGAGCTCGGCGAATCAGCCGCTCCTGCCGCTCCTGCTCCTGCCGCCGCTCCAAAGGCGGCTCCCGCCGCAAAGCCTGCCGCTCCCGCGGGCGCAAAGGGCAGCACAGAGGTCAAGGCTCCGATGCCCGGCACTGTAGTTAACGTTGTTGTAAGCGCAGGCCAGTCAGTCAAGGCAGGCGACGACCTTGTGTTTATTGAAGCAATGAAGATGGAAACCCCCGTAAAAGCTCCGCAGGACGGCACAGTTGCCACTGTTGAAGTAAACAAGGGCGAGGCTGTTGACTCAGGCAAGGTACTTGTAACACTCAACTAATTCATCTTTAAGGAGAAATTTCAATGGCAAAAAAAATAAAAATTACCGAAACTGCCCTGCGTGACGCGCACCAGTCGCTCATTGCCACCCGTATGACCACAGAGGATATGCTTCCGATTCTCGACAAAATGGATAAAATCGGCTATCATTCTCTTGAATGCTGGGGCGGCGCGACCTATGACGCGTGCCTGCGTTTTCTCAACGAAGACCCGTGGGACAGACTCCGCACGATTAAGGATCACTGCAAAAACACCAAGCTTCAAATGCTTTTCCGCGGTCAGAATATGCTCGGCTACCGTCACTACGCCGACGATTGCGTCGAATACCTTGTTCAGCGCTCAATCGCCAACGGCATCGACATCATCCGCATTTTCGACGCGCTTAACGATATCAAAAACTTAAAGACCGCGATTTCCGCGGCAAATAAAGAGGGCGGCCACGCTCAGGTTGCAATCAGCTACACAACAGGTCCGGTGTTCACCGACGAATACTATGTTGAGTACGCTAAAAGAATCGCCGACGCCGGCGCGGATTCAATCTGCATTAAGGATATGGCGGCGCTGCTTACTCCTTCAAGAGCCGAAAGCCTTGTAAGGGCAATTAAAAAGGCGCTTCCCGAAATTCCGCTGCAGATCCATACCCACTACACCTCCGGACTTGCGTCTATGTGTTTGTTAAAGGCTGTTGAGGCAGGCGCCGACGCAATCGACACCGCAATCAGTCCGCTTGCTCTCGGTACCTCACACGCGCCCACCGAGTCAATGGTTGCCGCCTTGCAGGGCACCGAATACGATTCCGGACTTGATATACGTCAGCTTGCGGAAATCCGCGCTTACTTTATGACTCTGCGTGAAAAATACATCGAATCAGGACTCCTTGACCACAAAATGCTCGCGACCGACGCTAAAGCGCTTATCTATCAGGTTCCCGGCGGAATGCTGTCAAATCTTCTGTCCCAGCTTAAGCAGGCAGGCAAGGAGGATAAGCTCGACGAGGTTCTCGAGGAGGTTCCGCGCGTGCGCGAGGACTCGGGTTATCCGCCGCTTGTAACGCCCACCTCGCAGATTGTAGGAACACAGGCTGTGTTCAACGTGCTCACAGGCAAGCGCTACAGTATGTGCACCAATGAGTTCAAGGGTATGGTTGCCGGTGAATACGGCACAACCCCGATGCCGATTGACCCTGAGTTCCAAAAGAAAATCTGCGGCGATATGGAGATTATCAAGGGCAGACCTGCCGACCGTCTTGAACCCGAGCTCGACAAGCTCAGAAGTGAAATTGCACAGTGGTCTGAGCAGGAGGAGGACGTTCTTTCGTACGCTCAGTTCCCCAAGGTCGCGCTCGATTTCTTCGAAAAAAGACGCAACAAAAAAGCAGGCATCAACGGCGACCTGCTCGATAAGGAAAATCAAATTCACCCCGTATAAGGGAAAAGGTTCGGTTTATCGCCGAACCTTTTTTGTTAGGTATTAGTATAAATTTGCCGCCTCAACAACGGTAAGCGTTCTGCCTTCAACCCTAAAGCGCACGTCATATTTTCCGTAGGCCAAGCCGTAAACACGCGAGGAATCGTGTTGGTATCCCGGCCTCGGGTCAAGGGCGAGAACCTCCCTGAGCGCTTCAAGCTGTTCTTTGCCGAAAAGCCTTTGCACGGCTTCGGGAATAATCACCTCAAGCTGTTCTGTGTATTGAGCGCCGTATCTGCCGGATTTCGCGTTTGGAACGCTGTCGGCAAAGGGAAGGTAGGGCTTGATGTCAAAAATTTCGGTTCCGTCCATCAAATCAGCTCCCGACACCGCAAGCACTACGCCGTCCTTCGCGTTTTTCTCAACCGAAACCAGCTTAACGCGCGTAAGCCCGAGCGGATTCGGACGGTTTGGCGAACGCGTGGCAAACACTCCGCGGCGCGTGTTGCCGCCGAGCTTAGGCGGACGCACCGTGGGCGACCATTCGCGCGTGCCCACAGGCTCAAAGCCCCAAATCAGCCACAGATATTCAAATTCTTCTATTCCTCTGAACGCGTCGGGATTGCTGAACTCCTTTTCCATAACCACCCGGGAAATCAGGTGCTCTGACATTCCGCTCTGCCTCGGAAGCCCGAATTTTGTAGGGAAGTCGTTGTGTATTTTAGCTATAGGTTTAATATTCATTTTATCACTGCCTTTTTTAAAGTATAACATCCATACGCTTTTTAATCAATACAATAAAAATTTTTAAAATATTATGATTTTTGTCAGAGTTTTGTCACAGTGGGTTTGATATACTATAGTCACAGTCAAGGGGAAAACAAAAACAAAAACCTAAAAACCCAACTGAAAAAAATAACTTATAAAGGAGTAATAAAAATGAAAAAGAACAACATCAAAACAAAGGTAATCGGAACAGTATTAGCGACAATCTGCGCGGTATCGGCAGGCACGGCAATAACGGCGGTAAGCGCTTCGGCGGCAACGGTAAACACATCTTATTCGGTATCGGCAAACCGCGCGAAGGCTTGTACAATTACGGTAAAGTGTATTGACTGGGATTACCGCGCCGACAGCAAATCCGCAAAAATCACCTGTGAATACAACAGCAAAACAGGAATCCATACATTCAAGGCAACAGGAAGCTTCGCCGGTGTTACACACGCTGTGCTTAAATATCAGACCGCAGACCGCAAATGGCACAATATGCCCGTAACCTACACCGTGGACAAAAACGGAAATGTTCAGGGCAAGCAGACAGCAAAGGAGTATATTACAAACGACCGTTTCTCGGGTTAAAGCAAGGCGCACCGTAAATTGTGCGTCGCAATAATAAACACAACACGCATGAGGGCAAACAAGCCCTCATGTTTTTTCTTTTTATGTAGAAAAAAGCCGCAAGGGGTGTTATAATACATATATAAATTTTTTACGGAGGTAACGGTATGTATTTCGGAAAATTTTATCTTGACAAAGAAAAGGATATAATTGTCGAGCTGAATATGGAAAACGCGGAGCTAAGCTATGTGCTGCGCACTCCCAACCACGCGAAGGGCAACCTGATTACCAACCTTGCCAAGCTTTGCGGATTAAGTCTGAGCAAGGGCGACGACGGCTTAAAGATAATCAGGGGCAGGGTTCCGTGCTATGTGGACGAACGCAACCGCGAGGTGTTTGTACTGCGTCTTGCCGACACCAAGGTGGCGAATATTTATCCCGACGGCACGATTGAGCGCAAGGCGTACATCCCGGCTATTTCCAAAACCCTTATGAGCCAAACCAAGGACTACACGCTCGACATAAAGAAAACACTTGTAAAAACCTATATCCGCCGTGAATACAAGTTCCGCACCGACCTCCACACCCATATGAACGCCAACCTTGACGCGGACTTGCTTATGGCGCTCGGAATTTTCCACCAAATCCGTTATCCGCTTTACTATGTAAAAAAGCTAAAGCTCCGCCTTACCGATGCGCAAGATGAAGCGCTTCAGGCTCAGCGCGCCGGGGTAAAGAAAAGGTTCAGGGATTGTGAGCTGACAGGAAAATACCTGACGCGTAAAATCGACGACAACACCTTTATTAATTTTGCGGATTTAATCCTCGGCAACCTTGAAAACGCCGCGTACAACATACCCAAAATCCGCGCGTCGCTGACTATTCTAAAGGACGGTCAGGCGGTTTTTACAAACCTTGAGAAGGTGTATTTGTACCGCTATGTATTTGCCAAGGGACAGCCGGACGAAAGCGTTGTTTCAATTAATGACTACACCAAAATTCCCGACGGCGACATTGCTCGCGCGGTCGGTCAGATGATTGCCGACAGTCAAAGCACTGAATACAAAAACCTTTCTTTGTTTGAAAACAAGCTGCTGTGGATTGCGCGAAGCAGCAAAAGGCGCGGAGTCAGTTACCTTGAAATTTCCGACACCACGCTTGTTAAACCGCAGGCGGCGGCAAAGATGCTGGCTCAGGTTCACCGCATTATGCCGGCGGTTACACGCGAAACAGGCGTAATTATCCGGTTTTTGGCTTCAATCCGCCGGATTCCTCTGACGATTATCAGGGATAACGCCGCGGTTCACGAGGATATTCAAAAGCAAATAAATGTTATTTCGGCGATTGCAGGAGACCCTTATGTTGCCGGAAGCGACATTATCGGCGAAGAAATTAACGACATCCGCGACCTTCGCCGTGTGATTGCCGGGCTTGTTAAGGTTGCCGCCGCGAACGACGGCTTTGTAATAAGAATACACGCCGGTGAAAACGACGGACTGCGCGACAACGTTGCCAATTCGCTTGCCTGCGTTAAGGAAGCGCTTTCCGACGGACAAAAAATGCCGAGGCTGCGCATCGGGCACGGACTTTACACCGCTAATCTAAGCACCGAACGCGGAAAGCAGCTTATCCGCGACCTCCGCGAAAGCGGCGCAACGCTTGAATTTCAGCTCACCTCAAACGTGCGCCTCAACAACCTCACGGCTCTTGAAAGCCATCCGCTCAAGCAGTACCTGCGCGGCGGCGTAAGCTGTGTTCAGGGCACCGACGGCGGCGCTGTTTACGGCACCGATTCAATTGACGAACAGTTGGCGCTTGAACGCCTGCTCGATTTATCCTATGACGATATGATGAAAATGCGCCAAAGCGAGGACGCCGTGCTTGCCGAAAGCCTTGAAATTTTCGGCAGAAAAAAAGCCGCGTTTGATTCAGCGGCAGAAGCCAAGGGCGTTGAGCTTTATCTGAACGAAAGAATAGCCGAAACCGCTCAGGACGGCGAAGAAATCTTCATAGCTCCGCAAAAGCTTGAAAGCGCCGTGTGCCTGAAAGACCAAATCCGTGAAATCCCCGGCGGCAAGGTGCCGGTTATTCTGCTCGGCGGCAGCTTCAACAGCCGCGACGTTTCGCCCAAAAAAAGCGAAGCTCTGCTCAGGCTGCTGCGTTCGCTTACGCAAGCCCTCGACCCGGAAACAACCTGCTTTGTAATAGGCAGCCGCCTTACTCTTTATGAACGCGAGCTTGTTAACCTTGCGCGCGGTAAGTTTGAGGTGTTCGCCATAGTTCCCACCCTAATTACTCCGGCGGAGGCTTCACGGCTAAAAAAAAGCGGAGTCGGAATCAGAGTTTCAATCGAGCCTACGCGTATGGGACTGTACAAAAGCTTTGCCTACGAAATCTTCAAGCGCCGCCCGTCGGTTGTAATCGCGCTTGACGGCAATTCTGCCGGGGCGAACACAATCCAGGAGGCTAAAAACGGCAAAAAGGAAGCGCGGATTTTCGTGTACCGCCGCGCAAGGGTGCTTTACGCCAAGGCAAAAGCGATTCAGGGCTATGTGAGCTTTATCGAGGATGAAAATTCGGTTGAAAGCATTATAAAATCCGTAGAAAAAGTAAAAAATCAAATGAAAGTACTTGACAGTCAAGCGAACCTGTGATATAATCATCTAAACTTTAAGAAAAGAGTGAGACCAATGCATCACAAGGTACCGGGAACGTCAATTCCGTACGACGGAAACCACAGCCTGTTTGAAAAATACCGTCCGCTTATCGAAGCCGCCGACGGGCTTACATTAAGCCAGGTGTGTTCCGTAACGGGGCTTGAACCTTCCACAATACAAAACTGGGTAAAGCGGCGCTTTGTGTCGCGCCCGGTCAATAAAAAATACCGCGAGCGCCAGCTTGCGAGAATACTGCTTATATCATCGCTGCGCCATTGTATGAAGCTCGAGCAAATCGGTGAGCTTATGACAATTGTCAACGGTGACGCCGACGACACAAGCGACGACATAATAAGCGAGGAGCAAATGTATGATTACCTTTGCGCTGTAACGGCTTGCGCAGCCGGCAGTCAGGCGGCTTTTTCGCAAATTCCGTCAATTGTAAGCGAGGTGACAGCCGGTTACCGGTCAAATCAGCCCGGCGCGGCTCAGCGGCTTGAAAGCGTGCTTACGGTAATGACCTACGCTTACATATCGGGGGTATATAAGCAGGAAGCGGACAGACTGTATAACAGCTTAAGGAGATAAATTATGGATACAAATGTTAACATTCCCAAAATCAAACAATTCAATTTCAAAAAGGTTTTTATCCCTGTTGCAATAATCCTTGTCGCGGCGGTTGTGCTTTTTAACACAGTCATTGTTGTTGACGCCGGACACACGGGCGTTGTGGTAACAATGGGCAAGGTAAACGAGGGCGTTTTGCAGGAAGGCGTTCACGCCAAAATCCCGTTTATTCAAAGCGTGGTTAAAATCGACAACCGCATCCAAAAGCTCGAGGTTAACACCGAAGCGTTTTCAAAGGATTTGCAAAGCGTTAACACCGTGCTCGCCATAAACTACCGCGTCGATACCGCGAAAAGCTACAGCATTTATAAAAACATCGGCGCCGACTACGAAAACGTGCTTGTTGTTCCGGCTGTCAACGAGGTGCTCAAGGCAATCACAGCCACCTACACCGCCGAGCAAAGCGTAACAAACCGCGCGCTGATTTCGGACGGACTTGTTAAGGGGCTTAACGAAAAGCTCAACAACATCGGACTTTATGTCACCGACGTTAACATTATCGACTTTGACTTTTCCGACGCGTTTATTAACGCAATCGAGGAAAAGCAGGTTGCCCAGCAGCAGCTTTTAAAGGCGGAAACCGAAAAGCAGACCAAAATCAAAAACGCCGAGGCGGATGCCGAAGCCAAAAAAATCAAGGCGGAGGGCGACGCCCAGGCTAACAAAAAGCTTAACGATTCGCTGACCGACAAGGTAATCGAAAACAAGAAGATTGACAAATGGAACGGCGAGCTGCCAAAGGTTCAGGGCGACAGCGGAACAATAATCGACATCGGCGACGTTGCAGGCTCAAAATAAATTAAAAATAACCCTTGAAAAATTAAGTAAAACGTGATATCATAATAAATCAGAGAACACTGTGACGAAGAGAGTAGCAATTTTGCGGCTTTGAAAAGAGAGGCGCGTCACCGGCTGAAAGCGCGCTCAAAGCGGATTTTGTGAAGTTCACTTCCGAGTGGCGCGCCTGAACCAAGTAGGGCGCGACGGTTGACTCCGTTAAACGTTCAATGAGTGTTTGCGCAAGCAAAAATCAGGGTGGTACCACGGAATTTTTCGTCCCTGTGCAGGAAACTGCACAGGGATTTTTGTTTGCGTTAATTTGTTTGCGTTAAAATGTATTATAATCACGGCTTTGCCGCGTTACTAACCAATTAAATACGGAGGTATTCTATTAAATGGATAACAATTTTGAAGCTCTGAAACAGCAAATTAAAGAAAAGCTTGCCTGCACAGGCAACCTTGCTGACCTTGACAAAATCAGGGTTGAGTTTTTGGGCAAAAAGGGCAGCATTACAGCTCTGCTCAAAAATATGAAAAACCTTTCCAACGACGAAAAAAAGACGTTCGGCGCCGAGGTTAACAAGCTAAAGGGCTTTGCGGCTCAAAAAATCGACGAGCGCATCACGGAAATCAAGAAAAAGGAAATCGAGCTTGAAATCGCTTCAATGCCGTCGTTTGACATTACAACTCCGGCAAACCTTGACCGCGGTTCATACCACCCGATTACGCTGGTTCAGCGTCAGTGCGAATCAATCTTTAAATCAATGGGCTTCACCGTTGAGGACTATCCCGAGGTTGTTACCGACTACGAGTGCTTTGAGTCCGTCAACATCCCCAAGCATCACCCCGCGCGCGATATGCAGGACACCTATTATCTTGAAAACGGTCAGCTTTTAAAGAGCCAGACCTCCGCGGCGCAAAACGCCATACTCAGAAAATACGGTAAAAAAATGATAGAGGACGGCGTTCCGGTCAAGGCGATTTTCCCCGGCCGCTGCTTCCGAAACGAAGCCACCGACGCCAGCCACGAAAACACCTTCTTCCAGATGGAGGGCGTAATGGTGGACAAGGACATCAGCATTTCCAATCTTATTTTCTTTATGAAAACCATGCTGTCCGAGGTATTTCAGCGCGATGTAAAGGTTCGCCTGCGTCCGGGCTTTTTCCCGTTCGTAGAACCGGGCTTTGAGCTTGACATCAACTGCGAAATTTGCGGAGGTGAGGGCTGCTCGTCCTGCAAGCACAGCGGCTGGCTCGAGCTTTGCCCCTGCGGAATGATTCATCCCAACGTGCTGCGCGAGGGCGGAATCGACCCCGACAAATACACCGGATTCGCGTTCGGACTCGGACTCACCCGTCTCGCGATGATGAAGTACAAGGTTAAGGACATCCGCGACCTTAACAGCGGCAGTCTTAAATCACTTTCGCAGTTCACCGACGACGAAGCGTAACAGGAGGTAGTACAATGTTTTTATCAATGAACTGGATTTCCGACTTTGTAGACCTGTCGGGACTCGACAAAATCAAGCTTATTCAGCGTTTTTCACTTTCGACCGCCGAGGTTGAAAACGAAATTTTCCATAAAGGCTCCGACCTCAGCGGAGTAGTGGTTGCCGAAATTAAATCGGTTGAAAATCACCCCGAATCCAAAAAGCTCCATCTGCTCAAGGTTGACGCCGGCGAACCCGAGCTCACCGACGTTGTGTGCGGCGCTCCCAACGTAAGAGTAGGAATGAAAACCGCCTTTGCCAAGGTCGGCGCGAAAATCGGCGAAATTGAAATCGCTCCGCGTCCCCTTGCCGGTTATATGAGCTGCGGAATGTGCTGCAGCGAGGCGGAAATCGGAATCAGCGACGACAACTCCGGCATTATGGACATCACCGACGATGTTCCGAACGGAACCGACATCAAGAGCGTTTACGCGATTGACGACATTGTTTTTGAAGTTGACAACAAGTCGCTCACCAACCGTCCCGACCTTTGGGGACATTACGGAATAGCCCGCGAATTCGCGGCTCTTGCCGGCAGAGAGCTAAAGCCCATTCCGGTTGAGGACGTCGCCGCTTATGACAGCCTGCAAAAGGTTGATATGAAAATCGAGGATCCGCTGTGTCAGCGCTACGCTTGTATGCAGGTTGAAAACATAACTCGCTCCGTAAGCCCCGTGAATATGAGAATCCGTCTTTACTACTGCGGAATGAGAGGCGTAAACTTCCTTGCCGACCTCACAAACTACCTTATGCTCGAAATGGGTCAGCCGATGCACGCCTTTGATTCGCGCAAGGTCGGAAAAATCAGAATCAAGCGCTTTGACAAGCCGTTTAAGTTCCAAACCCTTGACGGCGTTGAAAGAAATATCGACGAAAATATGCTTATGATTTGCAACGGCGACACACCCGTTGCCATCGCGGGCATTATGGGCGGACTCGACTCCGAAATCGTTGAGGACACCACAACCCTTACGCTTGAATCCGCAACCTTTGACGCGGCGTCAATCCGAAAGTCAACCGTAAGGCTTGCTCACCGCACCGACGCTTCAATGCGCTACGAAAAAAGCCTCGACCCCGAAATGTGCGACACCGCAATCGCCAGATTTTTGTATCTCCTCAAGAAGTACGACGGCGGCGCAAAGGTGGTTTCGGCGCTTACCGACGAATACGCCTTCCGTTATGAAAAGGTCGAGCTTAAATTTGACAAAGCCTTTGTTGACCGCTACACGGGAATAAGCATTGATAACGACACCATTCTCAAAACCCTGAGAAGCCTCGGCTTTTCCGCCGAATACGACGGCGAATGCTTTGACGTTACCGCGCCTTCGTGGAGAGCTACCAAGGATATCTCGATGAACGCCGATATTATCGAGGAAATCACGCGTGTTTACGGTTATGACAACTTTGAAGTGCACACCACCCGTTCGCCGCTTTATCCCGTGAGAATGGATGTTGTTAAGGACAACGAGGACAAAATCAAGGATATTCTTGTTAAGCGCTATAACCTTCACGAGCTCCACTCCTATGTTTGGGCATATTATGACGAGCTGAAGGCTTTAGGCATCGAGGTTGAGCCCAACATCAGGCTTGCCAACGCCACCAACCCCAACATTGAGACAATCCGCAATTCTATGATTCCCACCCAGCTTTGCCAGGTTAAGACAAACGTTGGTTACGCGCCCGAATTCGGCATTTTTGAAATTGGCAGAGTTGTCACGGGTATGGACGAAAACAATCTTTGCGTTGAAAAGAAAATGCTCGCGGTTACGCTTTACAGCAAGACAAAGGAGCTTAAGGATATGTACTTCGAGCTCAGGGACATCCTCGCTGTAATCACCGACGACCTCAAGCACAAAACGCTCAGCTTTGTCAAGGCGGAGCCGTCGCACAGCTACGAGCACCCGGTAAACCTCAACACAATTGTGCTCGACGGCAAGGAAATCGGTAAAATCGGTATTCTTCATCCTGTTGTGGGCAAAAAGCTCGACAAAAAAGCAAACGTTGTATTCGCCGAGGTCGATATGCAGGCGTTTGCCGACGTTAAAAACGCTTCAATAGTTTACGAGGAGCCTTCAAAGTATCCGCCGATGGATTACGACATCAGCGTAATTGTTCCCTCGGGCGTAATGTTCAGCGACCTTCAAAGGGCGTGGGAAAACGAGGGACGCGGAATTCTTAAAAGCGCGAGGATTGTGGACACCTACAACACGGATTCCTTCCACAGCGTAACAATCCGCTTTGTGTTCTCCTCAAATGAAAGAACCCTCAGCTCAGCCGAGGTTCAGGAAATTATGGACGCGGTTATTGAAAACCTTAAAAAGGATAACGTTAACCTCAGATAAATTACTCACAGGGTTCGGCTTGCGGCGCCGGACCCTTATTTTATCTTTACAATCCTTGAAGGGCGTGGTATAATATCATTAAGTTAATTAAACGAGGTTGGTATTTTTATGTGCGAGGAAAAAACACAAAAGAATCTTACACGCAGCGAAGCAAGGGAACAGGCGTTTATGCTTTTGTTCTCAAAGTCATTTGATGATGAACCGCTCGAAGCTACAATTGACGACAATTCCGAGGTTTTTGTCGGCGGTGTCTGCGGCTACGCTCAGGCGGTTGTCACCGGAATCGAGGCAAAACAGGATGAAATCGACGCTGAAATCAGCAGCTTTTTAAAGTCCGGCTGGACTCTTTCAAGAATTTCAAGACCGTCGCTCGCAATTTTGCGCCTTGCTTTTTACGAAATTAAATACCTCGATAACGTGCCCGACAAGGTCAGCGTTAACGAGGCGGTTGAGCTTGCCAAAAAATACACAATTGACGAATACAGGTTTGTAAACGGCATTCTCGGCTCATACATCCGCAGCCTTGACAAGCAGTCAGCCGGAAACCGGGGTTAATATGCTGTATTTGGGAATTGACACATCAAACTATACTACCTCAACCGCGCTTTATGACAGCCGAACGGGGCGGATTACCCAGCAAAAAAAACTGCTTCCCGTGCGCGAGGGGAAGCTCGGACTGCGCCAGAGCGACGCGGTTTTTCACCACACCGCTCAGCTTCACACGCTCTTTGAGCAGCTTGTGAGCAAGGTTGATACAAAGCAAATTGCCGCAGTCGGAGTATCCTCAGTGCCCCGGCCGGTAAGCGGCTCATATATGCCGTGTTTCACCGTTGGTCAGAACACGGCTAAAATTTTATCAGCGGCTCTAAAGGTGCCGCTGTGCGAGTTTTCGCACCAGGAAGGACACATCGCCGCCGCGCTTTACAGCGCCGGAAAAACCGGGCTTTTTGACAAACGGTTTTTGGCGTTCCACGTCAGCGGAGGCACAACCGAGGCTGTGCTTGCCGACGGCAGCGGCAGCGGCTTTAAGCTTACTCTTGCCGCAAAAACCCTTGATTTAAACGCCGGTCAGGCAATCGACAGGGTAGGGCTGATGCTCGGGCTTAAATTTCCCTGCGGTCCGGCGCTTGAGCAGCTCGCGCTGAAAAACACCGAAAGGCTGAGTGTCCGTCCTTCGTTAAAGGGCTGCGACTGCTGTATGAGCGGCGTTGAAAATCAGTGCAAAAAGCTTATTGACGGGGGCAAAAGCCCGGAGTATGTCGCGGCGTACTGCATTGAATTTGTGCGTAAAACTCTTGATAAAATGACCGGCGCTTTACTTGAAAAATACGGCGGACTTCCGCTTGTTTACGCAGGCGGAGTTATGTCGAACTCAATAATAAAAAATTCTTTTACAGAAAAATACGATGCTGCGTTTGCCGAGCCTGCCTTTTCCGCCGACAACGCCGCCGGCATTGCCTATTTATGCTACAGGAAGCTTAACAATGTACACTCCTAAATTTACAAAGCCGAGGGTATTAAGCGTATCCCAGCTCAATTTTTACATAAAATCTTTATTGGAAAACGATTCCGGACTGCAAACCGTTTTTGTCGAGGGCGAAATCTCAAACCTCTCCGACAGGTATTCAAGCGGTCATATGTACTTTTCGCTCAAGGATCAAAAGGCTGTAATCAGCGCGGTGATGTTCTCCGGGAACGCGCGAAGGCTTGTGTTCGCGCCCAAAAACGGAATGAAGATTATTTGCCGCGGCAGGGTTTCGCTGTACGAGCCGGGCGGAAGATACCAAATTATCATCGAGGATATGCAGCCGCAGGGGGTAGGCGCGCTTGCGCTCGCGTTTGAGCAGCTAAAGCAGCGGCTTTCGGAAAAGGGGCTTTTTGACGCAAGGTTCAAAAAGCCCATACCAAAGCTTCCAAAGCGCATCGGCGTAATAACCTCGCCGTCGGGCGCGGCTGTTCAGGACATCAAAAACATCCTGACGCGCCGTTTTCCAAACATAACAATAATACTTTGCCCGGTGCTTGTTCAGGGCGATTTCGCGCCTGAGCAAATGATTGACGCCATACAAAAGCTCAACCGCTTTTCGCTGTGCGATGTTATAATCATCGGCAGAGGCGGCGGTTCAATGGAGGATTTGTGGGCGTTCAACAGCGAGGAGCTCGCCTACGCCGTATTCAACTCAAAAATTCCCGTAATTTCCGCGGTCGGTCACGAAACCGACTTTACAATTTGCGACTTTGTGTCTGACCTTCGCGCTCCGACTCCTTCGGCGGCGGCGGAGCTTGCGGTACCCGATTTGGCGCAGATAAAGCGTTATTTGAAAAATATGAACCGCAGGCTTCAAACAAGCGGAAAGGCAATAACAGACCGTGAAAAAAATATGCTGACTGCAAAATCGGCACGTGTAAAATATGACATCAATACCACTATTGCGGGAATATACGAAAGTAAGCTCCGTACAGGGAACGCAAAGCTTAAAGCGGCGTCGCTTAATTTGATGAACACCTGCGACAAACGCCTGCTGCTGATAAAATCAAAGCTTGAGGCGAACAATCCGCAAAATCTGATGTCACGCGGTCTGGCCGTAATTAAAAAGGACGGCAAGACGGTAACCTCGAGCATTGCTTTGCAAAAGGACGACAGGATTATCATACACTTTGCGGACGGCGATGTCAGCGCAGTAATAACGGGGGATTAACAATGGCGTTTACCCACCTTCACGTACACACCGAATACAGCCTGCTCGACGGCGCTTCACGCATAAACGAGCTTGCCGCGGCGGCAAAGCGCAAGGGCTTTGATTCGCTTGCGATTACCGACCACGGCGTAATGTACGGTGTAATCGACTTTTACCGCGCCTGCAAAAAGCACGGCGTAAAGCCCGTAATCGGCTGTGAGGTTTATGTCGCGCCTAATTCAAGGTTCGACAAAAACAACTCCTACGAGCGGTACTATCATATGATATTGCTCTGCGAAAACCAAAAGGGCTATCAAAATTTAATAAAGCTGGTGTCCCTCGGCTTCACCGAGGGCTTTTACTCCAAGCCGCGTGTGGACGATTCACTGCTTGAACAGTATCACGACGGCTTAATTTGTCTGTCAGCCTGCCTTGCGGGAGAAATTCCGCAAAGGCTTTTGAATAACGATTATAACGGCGCTCTTGAAAAAGCAAAGTATTACCGCGATTTGTTCGGCAGGGAAAACTTTTTTATCGAGCTTCAAAACCACGGCATACCCGAGGAAAAGCGGATAATACCAAGCCTTGTCAAAATCGCGGAAGAAGCCGGCGTCGGGCTTGCCGCGACAAACGACAGCCATTACACCGAAAAATCCGACAGCAAAACCCACTCTATTTTGCTCTGTATTCAGACCAACTCCACGGTTAACGACGAAAACAAAATGGAGTTTAAAACCGATGAATTTTACCTTAAAACCGAGGACGAAATGCGCGCGCTTTTCGGCAGTTACCCGGGTGCAATCGAAAATACACACAAAATAGCCGAGCGCTGCAACGTTGAGTTTACCTTCGGCGAACGCAAGCTTCCGCGCTTTGACGTGCCGGACAACGGCGATCACCTTGAATTTTTCCGTCGCGCCTGTTACGAAGGACTCCGCCGCCATTACGGCGAAAATCCGGATAAAAGCCTTGTTGACAGACTTGAATATGAAATCTCGGTAATCTCAAAAATGGGCTTTGTGGATTACTACCTGATTGTAAACGACTTTGTGCAGTACGCTAAAAGGCACAATATTCCGGTGGGTCCCGGCAGAGGCTCGGGCGCCGGTTCGCTGTGCGCCTACTGCGTGGGAATAACCGACATTGATCCCATAAAATACAACCTGCTGTTTGAGCGTTTTCTAAATCCCGAACGCGTCAGTATGCCCGACTTTGACATCGACTTTTGCAAGGAGCGCAGGGGAGAGGTTATCGAATATGTCGTCAACAAATACGGCAGCGACCGTGTCGCGCAAATTATTTCTTTCGGAACAATGGCGGCAAGAGGCGCGATCCGCGACGTGGGGCGCGCGCTGGCTATTCCTTACGCAACCGTGGATACAGTGGCAAAGCTTGTGCCCTTTGAGCTGAATATAACAATTGACAAGGCTTTAAAGCTGAGCCGTGAGCTCAGAAAAAAGTACGAAGAGGACGAACAAATCCGCAGCTTAATCGACATAGCCAAGCGGCTTGAGGGAATGCCGCGCCACGCCACAATGCACGCGGCAGGCGTGGTTATCACCGACCGACCTGTGTCCGATTATGTTCCGCTTGCGAAAAACGACGACAGCGTTGTAACCCAGTTCACCATGACCACGCTCGAGGAGCTCGGATTGCTTAAAATGGACTTTTTGGGACTGAGAACCCTTACCGTTATCGACTATGCCGAAAAGCTCATAAAGCAAAGTCATCCCGAATATTCTGAAGGAAGCATTCGTGAGGACGACCCGCGCGTCTACGCGATGATTTCCTCCGGACACACCGACGGCGTGTTTCAGTTTGAAAGCCAGGGAATGAAAAACGTTCTCACCCAGCTAAAGCCCGAATATATGGAGGACTTAATCGCCGTGCTGTCGCTGTACCGCCCGGGACCGATGGACAGCATTCCTACCTACATCGACTGCCGTCACAATCCGTCTCACATCCGCTACAGGCACCCCCGGCTGAAAAGCATACTGAACGTAACCTACGGCTGCATTGTGTACCAGGAGCAGGTTATGCAGATTTTCCGCGAGCTTGCGGGCTACAGCCTCGGCCGCGCCGACATTGTGCGCCGCGCGATGAGTAAAAAGAAAAAGGACGTTATGGAGCGCGAACGCGACATATTCATAAACGGCTTGACTGACGAAAACGGTTCCGTAACCGTCGAAGGCTGCGTGCGCAGGGGAATAGACGCCAAAACCGCCGCCGAAATATTTGCCGAAATGGAAAGCTTTGCTTCCTATGCCTTCAACAAAAGCCACGCGGCAGCGTATTCCGCGATTTCCTACAAAACGGCGTGGCTCAAATGTTATTATCCGCGCGAGTATATGGCGGCGCTTATGTCAAGCGTGCTCGACAGCCAAAACAAGCTTGCCGGTTACATCGCCGAATGTAAGCGGCTGGGAATTATGGTATTGCCGCCCAACGTTAACGAAAGCGGCAGGGGCTTTGCGGTAAGCGGAAAAAACATCCGCTACGGGCTGCTTGCGATCAAAAATCTCGGCGGTCAGTTTATTAACGAAATTATCCGCGAGCGCAGGCTAAAGCCTTACACCTCGCTTTACGATTTTTGCAAACGCCTTTACGGCAAAAATATGAACAGCCGCGCGATTGAAAGCCTGATAAAATGCGGTGCGTTTGACGGACTTGGAGCAAACCGCCGCCAGCTTCTTTCAATCAGCAAAACGGTTATGGACGATGTTGAGTTTGAAGCCCGGCGCAACGTCAACGGTCAAATTTCCTTTTTTGACCTCGACTCCTCTGGCAGCGCCCGAAAGAGCACCGAGCCGGAGCTTCCGCCCTTTGAAGAATATCCGCGCCCGGAACTGCTCAAAATGGAAAACGAAATTGCCGGAATGTACCTCAGCGGTCACCCGGTTGACGATTATTCCGTGTTTGCCGCTCTGGTTAAGGCTGACCGTTCGGGCGATATTATACGCAACGACTCCGGCGGCTACCGTGACGGAAAACACGTGTGCCTTGTGGGCATACTCAGCCGCGTGCGGACTCAAATTACCAAAAACAACAAAATGATGGCGTTTGTCAGCCTTGACGACCGCTACGGTGTAATCGAGGCGGTTGTGTTTCCGAACGTTTACGAAAAGTACGAGCGCTTTCTCAGCGAAACAAACGTTGTTGTTATGCGCGGAACAATCAGCAGCAGGGAAAACGAGGAGCCCAAGCTGATTTGCGATTCGGTTGAAAACGCGCGAACAAATGAGGAATGTGAAAAAACCGGACGAGGCGCACCGACTTTTTTGCAGCAGTCCGCCGCGCGAAAGCCTTTGTCGCTGTACCTTAAAATCGACGATTTGCACACCGATATGTACCGCCGCGCAAAAAGAGTGCTCGATATTTTTGAAGGCAGAACTCCGGTGATTTTCTACCTTACAAGCTCAAACCGTGCGGTAAAGGCGCCAAGCTCGATGTGGACGGATTTAAACGATGTTATGATTGGCGAGCTAAAGTATCAGCTCGGCGACAAAAACGTAGCAGTAAAATAATTCAAGAAATAAAGCGGGCGGTCAAAGCGACCGCCCAAAACTATATGTTTAAGATTTTTCTGCCGTTTTCATACAATATTTTTTCCTTGTCACTGTCGGGGATGTCAAGCGAATTAAACAGCGCAATATAAGCCTTTTGGCTTTTCCACGGAGAATCGGTCGCGAACAAAATTCTGTCCGCACCGTGTTTTTTTATAATCCCGGCGCATTTTTCGGGATACAAATCAAGCACTGCGGCGGTGTCCATAAAAACATCCCTTCCGCACAGCTTCAAAAGCACTTCCTCGGGCGCTCCGTAGCTGCCCATATGCGCCAAAATCAGCTTGCCGTTAATTATTCCGTCAAGGCGTTCAAGAACGTTTAAAACCATTTCGGGCGTGCAGTGAATGTCGTCGGGATACGCAATGTCAACGCCTGAGTGGGTAACAATGTAAAGTCCGCGCTTTGCCGCCTCCGCCATTATTTTGACGTACCTCGCGTCGTCAAAATACACGCCTTGATAATCAGGGTGAAGCTTAATACCGCGAAGCCCCGAAGCTTTTATGAAGTCGAGGGTATCCTCAACGTTTTCACAGTCAGGGTGAATCGCGCCGAAGTAAAAAACATTGTCTTTTCCGTTGATTTCAGCCGAAAGCGAGTTGATGGTGCGCTCCTGCTTGGGGCTTGTGGCAACCGGCAGAACTACGCTGACGTCAGCTCCGCCGCTGTTCATCACCTGCACAAGAGTGTCGCGCGTGGCGCTGCATACCGCCTTGATTCCTCCCTTGCGCTCAAGGAATGAAATGCTCTTTTCCGCGATTTTGTCGGGAAAAGTGTGTGTGTGAAAATCAATAACCATTAAATATACTCCCTTGTATGCTGCTGTTACAGCAACATTAATAAAATGCTGACAATTATACCGGCAAAAAATGATGAAGCGTTCAAGACAACCGACAGCAAAAGCTTGTTTACGCCGTGCCCCTTCAGGGTAATCTTAAAGTATAAATACTCCGCCGCAACCACGGCAATTTCCAAAAATACAAGGGCTGCAACCTGAATAAACACATCCTCAGTCCGCGAAAGCAGCAAATAATAGCACGCGTTTACAACCGGGTTTGTTATGCAGTTGGCAAGCACAACAAAAAGCAATTCCCGGGGCTTTCTTACTTTAAGCAGCCACGCCGCCGCAAGCTCTGCCGCTACGGTAAGCATCAGGCTTGCCAAAAGCGATATTACTATTTCTGCAATCATCTGTTGTTAAACCTGTCGCCGTAACCGGAATCTTCGGAGCTGACAGTCTGAGACGGATCATTTTGATTCGGAAAATTGTTTTGGTTATAACCGTTCTGATTAGGATAATTATTTTGATTAATACCGTCAGCCGCGGCTTTTTTTGCTTTTGATCTCTTAACAAGAAGCACAACGGTAGAAGATATCGCCGCGACAGCAACAGCCACCGCAATCCAAAGCACAACCCACAGAATTGTGTCGCTGCCCTTTTTGTTGACGTCGGCGGCAGTCGTGGGCTGAACTGTAGCAGCGGTTGTGTTTTGACGTGGTTCGGTAGTGGGCTGTGCGGTTGTGGCTTCGGGCTGTTTTGTGGTTTCGGCGCTTTCGGATTTTTGCTTTGATGATTGCTCATCCGATTTTGATGAACTGCTGTCGTTGTAGCTGCTTTCCTCACCGGGAAAATAATTGTGAACAGGCTGAGTATCCTTTTGCGGAGGATTTGTTTCTACGGGCGCGGCGGTTTCGGGTTGGGTATCATCGGATATTTCCGTGCCGCTGCTTTCATTATTCTCCGGAGTGGTCTCGAAAGTCAGTTCATCCGGCGGAAGAATTGCGTCGGCAGTGTTGTAAATGAATTCTCTGAACATTTTTAATCTCCTTGTTTATCTGTAAAATTATCGTCCGGGTTTTCTGTATCGCGAACGGCATAATTGCCGCTGTTTTTCTTTTTCCGTTCAGCGGATAAAATAGCTATTGTTGCCGCTATAGCCGAAACGCAAATCGCTCCGGCAATACAAAGAATTACCGCAGGTTCGGCAGCGTTAAGACCATCGGGAATCAGTTGCGGCATCGCCGCGTCGGCAAGTGTTTGAATATAAAGCATTTTCACTTTCCGCCTCCGTCCCCGGCGTTTGTGTTCTCCTTAGCGCAAATCAAGGTAAGTATAATCACGCAGACTACGGTGAGTACGGTGATGATTACGCAGTTTGCGAACACCGAACGGATCCGCACAAAAAACAGCGGAACAAACCCCAAAAACAGTCCTGTTGTGGTGAAGCCGAAGGCTATTCCGGGACGCTTTTGAAGCCGTGAAACAATCAGCGCAAGGGTTACCGCCATTGTCATACTGAAAAACATTATTCCAATCAGCGAAACCGCCATTAAATCCGCGCCGAAAAGCAAAAACGGAAGCGCTCCCGCGGTGCTTATAAGCGAGGTTTTGCGTATTCCGATTTTGTCAATCAAAACTCCGCCAAGCGCCTTGCCAAGCCCCATAAAGCAGTAAAGCGCGATGTTTTGAATCACTGTTTTGTTCCATGTGGTGGGAATTCCGTAGCCCATAAACGACCTTACCGCCACCACAAAAACCGCAAGCGCGATAACCGCCGCCGCGTTAAGCTTAGAGCTTGCGTAGTTATATTTCGCAAGGTTTTCTTCGCCGTCGCCGCTGTTGAATTTTTCGCCGATAATTACGGGGATAAAGCTCAAAAGGTTAATTCCCAGCACTACAGCCGCCGGAACACCGGAGGTGCACAGCAGTTTTCCCGTAATCAGGCCGAACGAGCCTCCGGCTACAAAAACAGCCGCGGGAGTCATTTTTCCGTCCGACTGCCTTAGAGTAAGCTCGGCGCCGTGAATGTGAACAAGACAGTTGCCGACGGAAACCGTTGCTACAATCAAAAACGCGTTGAGGGAAAAAATCATCATAACAAGCGAAAGAGAGGTCAAAACAGTTCCAAAAAGCGCAAAGTTGATTTTTATTCCCCGGTCGCGCAAAAAGCCGAAAAATCCCTGAGGAACAAACGCCAAAAAGTCATAAATGAGCATTAACGCCCAAACATATTCGCTTTGCGTGTATGACGTAACCACGTAAAATGAGCATACCTCAACGAAAAAATGTACGATAAAGTACAGCAGCCCCAATAAATTGCCTTTTTTCAACCAAAAACCTCCCGGCGCTCTTTTATTTAATTTTATCATAAAAGCTATGGTTAATCAATGTTTTTTTGTTTTGTAAATCGAAAATGCCCCGGCATCGTCAGTTAACGCAACGAAAAACGCAGTTCCCATTGCCCTCAAAGCTTGAGATAGATTATGTGTTCTCGCGAAATGCTGAACGTTAAATGTAAGGAAACATAAAGAACGCGAAATGAAAAACGCGAAATACCGACGTTACCGGTTAAACCGTCGCAAAGAACGCGAATTGAAAAACGCAGTTCCCATTGCCCTCAAAGCTTATGATATTTCTATTCTGTCTCGCGAAACACCGACGCCACCGGTTAAACCGTCGTAAAGTACGCGAATTGAAAAACGCAGTTCCCTTTGCCCTCAAAGCTTATGATATTTCTATTCTGTCTCGCGAAATACTGACGTTATCGGTTAATCCGTTGTAAAGTACGCGTCCTAAAATACTTGTAATTTGTGCGGAAGTATGGTATAATTCTATTAATTATGAAATTAAAGCGGTAAGCGCCT